>JALSHL010000075.1 GCA_026982255.1 Paracoccaceae bacterium
GCACAACGGATGGCCCCGACATAGCCGCCGGGACCGCCGCCGATAATGATGACATCGTAGTTGGACATGGGTGTCTCCTTTGGGCGATATTCGCCTGAAATTTGCGTGCGTCAAATGCACAATCCCGTGTTTGGCGTTTACAGATCCATCAACAGACGGCGCGGATCCTCGATGGCCTCCTTGACCCGCACGAGGAAAGTAACCGCGCCCTTGCCGTCCACCACGCGGTGGTCGTAGGACAGGGCCAGATACATCATCGGGCGGATAACGATTTCGCCACCGACAACCACCGGACGTTCCTGTATTTTGTGCAGGCCGAGGATACCGGACTGCGGCGGATTCAGGATCGGCGAGGACATCAGCGAGCCGTAAACCCCGCCGTTGGAAATGGTAAACGTGCCACCCTGCATTTCGGCCATCGACAGCTTGCCATCGCGGGCCCGGGCACCCAGATCGGCGATGGATTTCTCGATATCGGCAAAGGACATATTGTCGGCGTCACGCACCACCGGCACGACCAGCCCCGTCGGCGTGCCGACCGCAACACCCATGTGGACGAAGTTTTTGTAGACAACATCCGTGCCGTCAATTTCGGCGTTCACTTCGGGCACTTCCTTCAGCGCATGGACACAGGCCTTGGTAAAGAAGGACATGAAACCCAGCTTCACACCGTGTTTTTTCTGGAACTGCTCCTTGTATTCCTTGCGCAGGTCCATCACGGCGGACATGTCGACCTCGTTATAGGTGGTCAGCATGGCGGCGGTGTTCTGTGCCTCTTTCAGGCGGCGCGCGATGGTCTGGCGCAGGCGGGTCATTTTCACCCGTTCCTCGCGGCTGGCATCATCGGCGGGCACAGGCGCACGCGGTGCGGCAGCGGGGGCGGGTGCAGCAGCAGGCGCGGCAGCGTTCAGAACATCCTCTTTCATGATCCGCCCGTCGCGGCCGGTGCCGGTGACCTGATCAGGCGTCAGTCCCTTTTCGGCCATCAGCTTTTTGGCGGAGGGTGCATCCTCGATGTCCTTGGCAGAGGGTGCGGCGGCGGGTGCAGGTGCGGCCTCGGCCACCGGAGCGGCGGGGGCTGCGGTTGCCGTTGCGCCTTCTTCCAGAATGGCCAGCAAGGCATCGACGTTTACCGTCTCCCCTTCGGGAGCGATGATTTCTTTCAGCACACCGGCGGCGGGCGAGGGCACCTCGACCGTCACCTTGTCGGTTTCCAGTTCGCAGAGCATCTCGTCAACAGCAACGGAATCGCCCGGCTGTTTGAACCATGTGGCCACAGTGGCTTCGGTTACGCTTTCACCCAGCGTGGGGACGCGGATCTCGGTCATCGGGTCAATCCTTTACAGTGTGAGCGCATCATTCACGAGCGCCTCTTGTTGTGCTTTGTGGGTTTTGGCAAGGCCGGTAGCCACCGAAGCGGAGGCGGCACGCCCGACATAGGCAGGGCGCTTGGCGCGGATATCGGTCCGGCCCAGAACCCACTCGATGTTCGGCTCGACAAATGTCCAGCCGCCCTGGTTTTTCGGTTCTTCCTGACACCAGATCACATCGGCGTTCTTGAAACGCGACAGTTCCTTGGTCAGAGACATCGCCGGGAAGGGATAGAACTGCTCCAGCCGCATCAGATAGATATCGTCGATCCCGCGGGCGTCACGCTCGGCCAGCAGGTCGTAGTAGACCTTGCCCGAGCACATAACAACGCGCTTGATGTTTTCGTCCGGTGCGAGAGTGATTTCGGATTTCCCGATCTGCGCATCATCCCACAACACACGGTGGAAACTGGAACCGATCTGCATTTCCTTCAACGACGATACCGCCTTTTTATGCCGCAGCAGCGATTTCGGTGTCATCAGGATCAGCGGCTTGCGGAAAGTCCGGTGTATCTGCCGACGCAGAATGTGGAAGTAGTTCGCCGGCGTGGTGCAGTTGGCAACGATCCAGTTATCCTCGGCCGAAAGTTGCAGATAGCGCTCGAGGCGGGCGGAGGAATGCTCCGGCCCCTGCCCCTCGTAACCGTGCGGCAGCAGCATCACCAGACCGGACATACGCAACCATTTGCGTTCGCCCGAGCTGATAAACTGGTCGATCATGATCTGCGCGCCGTTGGCAAAATCCCCGAACTGCGCCTCCCAGAGGGTCAGGGCATTCGGTTCCGCCAGCGAAAAACCGTATTCATACCCGAGCACGGCGTATTCCGAGAGCATCGAGTCGATCACCTCGTATTGCGCCTGCCCCTCGCGGATATGGTTGAGCGGCAGGTAGCGTTCCTCGGTCTCCTGATCGATGATGCCGGAGTGCCGCTGGCTGAAGGTGCCGCGCGTGCAATCCTGACCGGACAGGCGGACCGGATACCCTTCGAGCAGCAGGGTGCCGAAGGCCAGTGCCTCGGCCGTGGCCCAGTCGATACCCTGTCCGGTGTCGATCATTTCCTTTTTGTTCGCCAGCATCCGCAGGATGGTTTTGTGCGCGTGGAACCCTTCGGGAAGCGTGGTCAACGCCTTGCCGACTTCTTTCAGGTATTCCTTTTTCACAGGCGTTTTGCCGCGCTCGTATTTACCCTTGTGCTTGTCGAGATGCGACCAGCGCCCATCGAGCCAGTCGGCCTTGTGCGGTTTGTAGTCCTTGCCAATCTCGAATTCCTCGTTCAGGAACGACTGGAATTTTGCCTTGATATCCTCGATCTCGCCGGCCGGGATCAGCCCGTCCTTGACCAGACGGTCGGTGTATATCTGCAGGGTGGTTTTGTGTTTCTTGATCGCCTTGTACATCAGGGGCTGGGTGAACATGGGTTCGTCGCCCTCGTTATGCCCGAAGCGGCGATAGCAGAAGATATCCAGCACCACGTCCTTGTGGAATTTCTGTCGGAACTCGGTGGCGACCTTCGCGGCGTGGACCACGGCTTCGGGGTCGTCGCCGTTGACGTGGAAAATCGGCGCCTCGACCATCAGCGCAATATCGGTCGGATAGGGCGAGGATCGCGAATTGTGCGGCGCCGTAGTAAAACCGATCTGGTTGTTCACGACCAGATGGATCGTGCCGCCGGTGCGGTGTCCCTTGAGGCCGGACAGACCGAATCCCTCGGCCACGACACCCTGACCGGCAAAGGCCGCGTCGCCGTGCAACAACAGCGGCAGAACCTGTGTGCGGTCCTCGTCACCGAGCTGCCCCTGCTTGGCCCGCACCTTGCCCAGAACCACGGGGTTGACCGCCTCCAGATGCGAGGGGTTGGCGGTGAGCGACAGATGCACCTTGTTGCCGTCGAACTCGCGATCCGAGGACGCGCCGAGATGGTATTTCACATCCCCCGACCCTTCGACATCGTCGGGTTTATAGCTGCCACCCATGAATTCGTTGAAAATCGCGCGATAGGGCTTGCCCATCACATTGGCCAGAACCGACAGACGGCCGCGATGCGGCATGCCGATGACGATTTCCTTCAGGCCGAGCTGCCCGCCACGTTTGATGATCTGCTCCATGGCAGGGATCAGCGCCTCGCCCCCGTCCAGACCGAAACGCTTGGTGCCCATGTATTTGACATGCAGAAATTTCTCCAGCCCTTCGGCCTCGACCAGCTTGTTAAGGATGGCCTTGCGCCCCTCCTTGGTGAACTGGATTTCCTTGCCGTAGCCCTCGATCCGCTCCTTGAGCCAGGCGGCCTGTTCGGCGTCGGAGATGTGCATATATTGCAACGCGAAGGTGCCGCAATAGGTGCGTCTCACCAGCGCCACGATTTCACGCATGCTGGCCGTTTCCAGCCCCAGCACGTTGTCGATAAAGATCGGGCGATCCATATCGGCTTCGCTGAAACCGTAGGTGGACGGTTCCAGCTCCGGCATCGGTTTTTGCGGTGTCAGGCGCAAAGGGTCCAGATCGGCGGCAAGGTGGCCGCGAATACGATAGGCACGGATCAGCATCAGGGCACGGATAGAATCCAGAACGGCCTGACGCACCTGCCCCTCTGTGATGGAAACCCCGTGTTCGGAGGCCTTGGCCCTGACCTTTTTCGCAATTTCCTCCGGTTCGGCAGCCCATTGCCCGTCGAGCGCCGAGGTCAACTCGTCATGGGGAACCGGCGGCCAGTCGGCGCGGGCCCAGCTTGGTCCGGCGGCCTCGGCCCGGGCGGCGTTGGGGTCTTCGGCCAAGGCACGGAAATACTCTTGCCAGCTGGCGTCGACCGAATTCGGGTCGTTGGCATATTGCGCCTGCAGGTGTTCGACATATTCCGCGTTGTGACCTTGCAGAAAGGACTCGGAATGGAACTGGTCGTTGGAGGATTGTTCGGTCATTGGAATACCTCATGCGGGTTGGGACCGTATATATTTGAACCGGCCCTTGAAGGGCCCGGCATGCCATAAACAAAACCGGACCGGAAAAACAACCGGCCCCGGGCTGCCAAGCGCAGCCCGGGAAACCGGAGCGTTTCCAGATAACAGGTTTTGGCGGCTTGCGCTGGTTCCACTG
>JALSHL010000076.1 GCA_026982255.1 Paracoccaceae bacterium
CTGCATCGGCAACAGGCGGTTCAGGGCCTCGCGCCGGTCGGCTTCGGTATTGGCGAGGATCATTTCGCGCATCACGGTGATGCGTTCCTCTTCGAAAAACATGTGTTCGGTGCGGCACAGCCCGATACCGTCCACCTTGAAATCCCGCGCGACGCGGGCATCCATCGGAGTATCGGCGTTGGCGCGCACGCCCATGGTGCGCGCGGCGTCGGACCATTTCATGATGGTCTGGAAAGCACCGCCGAGTTCCGGCTGGATCATCGCCGGCGCGCCGGTGATCGCCTGCCCGCGGGTGCCGTCGACGGTGATCACATCGCCCTCGCGGAATTCCTGTCCGTCCTGCGCACGGATGGTGCGCTTCCGGAGGTCAAGCGTCAGATCCCCCGCCCCGACGACGCAGGGCAGCCCCAGACCGCGCGCGATCACCGCCGCGTGGCTGGTCATGCCGCCGCGCACGGTCAGCACACCGGCGGCGGCGTGCATGCCGCGGATGTCCTCGGGCGAGGTTTCGGTGCGCACCAGAATGCAGGGTTCCTCCTGTGCCTCGGAGGCCATCGCCGCCTCGGGCGAGAACACGATTTTGCCGGTGGCCGCACCCGGGCTGGCGGGCAGGCCGGTGCCGAAAACCCGCCGTTTGGCGTGCGGGTCGATCTGCGGGTGCAGGTGTTCGATCAGGTTGCGCGGCTCGATCCGCAACAGGGCCTCGTCGCGGGTGATGGCGCCGGCCTCGGCCAGGTCGACAGCGATGCGCAGCGTGGCGCGGGCGTTGCGTTTGGCCGGTGTGGCGTCGAGGATTTTCACCCTGCCGTTTTCCAGCGTGAATTCGAACTGGAAAGCCTCGCCCATGCCCTGCGCCGCTTTCGCCCCCATCTCCTGCAACGCCTTGAAGGCCGCGGGGTGCATTTCCTCCAGCGAGGGCGCGCTCTGCCCGCGGGCCTCGCGCCCCGCTTTCGACACCATATGCGGCGTGCGCAGGCCCATCAGCGCATCCTGCCCCTGCGAGTGTGGCAGGAAGCGGCCCCATGTGCGCGGGCGGCCGGTTTTGTCGTCGATGAACTGCACGAAACCGGCGCCGGAGTTTTCCCCCAGCCCGATCGCCATTTTCTGCACGATCAGGGCAAGACCGGAATCGGCAGGGGCGCCCTTGGCCTGTCTGAGGATACGGGCGCTCGGCGCGTTCCACGATTTCGCCATGGCCCGCAGGGCGCCTTTCAACTGCGCCTCGGGGTCCTGCGGGAAGGGGTGGCCGACCTCCTCCTCATACAGCGCCTTGCAATTGGCGAGCATGGCGGCGAGGTCCTCGATGCTCAGGTCCTCCTCGCTTTCGACGTCGGCGAGTTTGAGCTGGTCGTAGTAGAGGTTCTCGAAAAACTCGGGGTCGAGGCCGTCAACGCTGGTGGCGTAGCCCTGGATGAAGCGGCGATAGAGGTCGATGGCCCCGCGCATCCCCAGCGTGGCGGAGTGTTTTTCCAGCAGCGCGTCGGTGACGCCGATGTTCAGGATGGCGTTCGGCCCGCCCCATTCGATGTCGAGCGGGCTGGAACGCAGCGACAGCAGACCGCTGGCCAGCAATTCCTGCGGCAGTTCGGGGAAAGCGTCGTTTTCGGCAATCGCCTGCACCGCATTGGTCGAGAGGATCACCCCCTCGGGCACCGGCAGGCCGAGCTGCACCATGCGCGCCAGCCGCGCCCCGCGCGCGCCGTGGCGTTCGGGGCTGATCGACAGGCTGTCGAGGCGAATGATGTCCGGCATGGCTGGCTCCCTGCGTTTCTTGCAGTGCAGCATAGCCATGCGGCGGAGATTGGCAAATGAAACCTTGTCGCTATCCGTTCAGCGCCGAAAAGATCGCCACCTTGTGCATGACCTCGCGGATACGGTTCAGCAGGCACAGGCGGTTGCGGCGCACGATTTGATTCTCCGAATTCACCTGCACGGTGTCGAAAAACGCATCGATGGGCGCGCGCAGGCTGGCCAGAGCCGCCATCGCGGCGGCGAAATCCTCGGCGTTGACGGCCTGCGTGATCTGCGGTTCGGCGGCATCGAGTGCGGCGAACAGGGCCTTTTCGGCGTCTTCCTCGGCATATTTCACGTCCGGTTCGCCCTCGTAGGACACACCGTCCTTCTTTTCCTCGGCCGCAAGGATATTGTTGGCGCGCTTGTAGCCCTGCAACAGGTTTTCGCCATCGTCGGTTCTGACAAACTCCTGCAACGCATTGGCGCGGTTGACCAGCAGGGTCAGGTCGTCGTTGCCGGGCATGGCAAGGCAGGCGTCGATGACATCATGGGTGATGCCCTTGTCGCGCAGATAGACCTTCAGGCGGTCGTGGAAGAAGGCGAGGAGGTTTTCGCCGTCGTTGCCGGCATATCCTTTGGCAAAGATTTCGCGCAACCGCAGCCGCACCCCGTTTTCCAGCACCAGCCGGATCACCCCGAGCGCCGCGCGGCGCAGGGCGAAAGGATCCTTGGATCCCGTGGGCTTTTCGTCAATCGCCCAGAATCCGGTCAGCGTGTCGATCTTGTCGGCCAGTGCCACGGCGATCGAGGTTGCCTCCACCGGCACCTCGTCGGAGGGGCCGAGCGGCTTGTAGTGCATCTCGCAGGCGTTGGCGACGTCCTGCGGCAGGCCGGCGGCCTGTGCATAGTAGCGGCCCATCAGCCCTTGCAGTTCGGGAAATTCATAGACCATCTCGCTGGACAGGTCGGCCTTGGCGATGCGGGCGGCGGCTTCGGCGCGCGCCACATCGGCCCCGACCAGCGGCGCGATCTCGCGGGCCAGCGCGGCGATGCGCTCCACCCGTTCGGCCTGCGTGCCCAGCTTGTTGTGGAAAGTGACGCTTGCGAGTTTCGCGGCCATGTCGGCCAGCGGCACGCGCAAGTCGTTTTCCCAGAAAAACTTGGCATCCGACAGCCGCGCGAACAGCACCTTTTGATTGCCGGCAAGGATGGTGGCGCCGTGGTCGGCGGTCTCGCGGTTGGCGACGGTGACGAATTTTTCGATCCGGCCGGTTTTCGGGTTGCGGACGGAGAAAAACTTCTGGTGTTCCTTCATCGAGGTTTGCAGCACCTCGGGCGGCAGGTCGAGGAAATCCTCCGCAATGTCGCCCATCAGCACCACGGGCCATTCGACCAGACCGGAAAGCTCCGCCAGCAGACCCGCGTCCTCGACCACTTCCATGCCCTGCGCGAAGGCGGCGGTGGTGGCGTCGTGCCAGATGGTTTCGGCGCGCTCCCCGGGGTTCAGAATGACAGCGTTAGCCTTCAGTTTGGCCTCGTAATCCTCGAAAGACGTGACAGAAAAACGCCCCTGCCCCATGAAGCGGTGCCCCTCGGTGCTGTCGCCCACAGGGATACCGTCAAGGTCGAAGGGAACCACCTCTGCGCCTTCTTCTTTGCTCAAAATACTCAAGACCGAATGGATCGGCCGGACCCAGCGCAGGTTGCCTGCCCCCCAGCGCATCGACTTGGGCCAGGGGAATGTGCGGATGGTTTCGGGCAGGATTTCGGCCAGAACATCCGCGACCTTGCGGCCCGGTTTCTCGATCACCGCGAACAGAACGTCGCCCTTTTTCGTCTCGCGGACCTCCAGTTGCTCGCGGGTCAGGCCGGTGGAACGCAGGAAGCCCTCGATTGCCTTTTCCGGTGCATCGGCGCGCGGGCCCTTGCGTTCCTCGCGCACCGGTTTGCTTTCCTCCAGCACATCGTGGATGGCCAGTGTCAGGCGGCGCGGCGTGGTGAAGGCAGCGGCGGAGGCATAGGTGAAACCGGCCTCGAGCAGCGCGTCGGTGAGGCGTTTTTTCAGGTCCTCGCCGGCGCGTTTCTGCATACGGGCGGGGATTTCCTCGGAAAATATCTCGAGCAGGAAGTCGGTCATGTTATTCGGAATCCGGTTTCGGCGGGCAGGAGGCCGGCGGCTCGTTGCCGTCGAAGGTGGCCTTGCCGCATTCGTTGATCATGCGCCACATATAGGCGCGGTTGTCGGGGTAGAGCGCGATAATACGGTCGATACCGTAGGGCTGGTTGCGCGCGGCCAGAAGGGCGCGGGCGGTGCCGTCGTGCAAGTCGGCCTCGATCCGGCGGGCGTCAAAACAGTCGAACTGCGGCGGAGCAATCAGCGGCTCGGCTTCGGTGGTTTCGGCGACATCGGCGGGCAGTGCCCCTGTCAGGGTAAAGCAGGCACGCATCTTGATCGGCGAGGTGTCGGCGTCGATACCACGGTAATCGGCAACCGCAACCGGCTGGCCGTTGATTTCCACGCTCTCCAGCCCGTTGACGTCATAGTAATAGGCGCGGGTCTGCGAATACCACAGGCCGGCGGTAAACAGGATCAGAAAGATCGCGAAACCGGTCAGAAGGGTTTTGGTGCTCATGCGGGCGCTCCTGCGGCTTCGGTTTCGACGAAGGCATCGGCGCAGAGCTTGGTCAGCGCCCGCACCCGCCCGATATAGGCCTGCCGCT
>JALSHL010000077.1 GCA_026982255.1 Paracoccaceae bacterium
GCCGCGACCGCCATGGGCGAGCATTTCCGCGACAACGGCCGTCACGCCCTGATCATCTATGATGACCTCTCCAAGCAGGCCGTGGCCTATCGCCAGATGTCCCTGCTGCTGCGCCGTCCGCCCGGACGCGAAGCCTATCCGGGTGACGTTTTCTACCTGCACTCCCGCCTGCTGGAGCGGTCGGCCAAACTGAACGCCGACAACGGGTCCGGCTCGCTGACCGCGCTGCCGATCATCGAAACACAGGGCGGTGACGTTTCGGCATTTATTCCGACCAACGTTATCTCGATCACCGACGGCCAGATATTTCTGGAAACGGACCTGTTCAACCAGGGTATCCGTCCGGCTGTGAACACCGGTCTGTCGGTATCCCGCGTGGGTTCCTCGGCGCAGACAAACGCAATGAAATCGGTTGCCGGCTCGATCAAGCTGGAGCTGGCGCAGTATCGCGAGATGGCGGCCTTTGCTCAGTTCGGCTCCGACCTCGACGCCTCGACACAGGCCCTGCTGAACCGTGGTGCGCGTCTGACCGAGTTGCTGAAACAGCCGCAGTATGCACCGCTGACCAACGCCGAGCAGGTTATGGTTATCTATGCGGGCACGAAAGGCTTCCTCGACAACATCGACGTAAAAGACGTCAGCCGTTTCGAGGCCGGCCTGCTGGCCCACCTGCGCGCGCAGAACGCCGACCTTCTGGACGAAATTACCAATGATGATCCGAAGATCAAAGGTGAGATGGAAGACAAGGTGAAAGCCGCAATCGAAGCATTTGCGAAAGATTTCGCGTAAATTCTGGCCTAAGGGAAGGGAGTTGCGCCTATGGCGAACCTCAAAGACCTAAAAACACGGATCGACAGCGTCAAAAGCACACGCAAGATCACCAAGGCCATGCAGATGGTTGCGGCGGCGAAGCTCCGCCGTGCCCAGGAAACCGCCGAAGCCGCCCGCCCCTATGCGGAACGGATGGAAGCGGTTCTGGGAAGTCTGGCAAAAGGTGCAAGCAACAATCCCGCTGCGCCGATGCTGTTGACGGGGACAGGAAAGGAAGACACACATCTTCTGATCGTGGCTACGTCCGAGCGCGGGCTGTGTGGCGGCTTCAACTCGTCGATCGTCAAGCTCGCAAAGGCGAAAATTGCCGAGTTGCAGGGTGAAGGCAAAGCCGTGAAAATCATCACTGTCGGCAAAAAAGGCCGGGAGCAGATGAAGCGTGAATACGGCGATCTGATGATCGAACATGTTGATATGTCCGAGGTGAAAACCATCGGTTACGCCAACGCACACGCTATCGCGTCCAACCTGCTGACCCGTTTCGATGCTGGTGAATTCGATGTTTGCACGATCTTCTTCAATACGTTCAAGAACGTGGTGGAGCAGATTCCGACAGACCTGCAGCTTATTCCGGCTGTGTTCGACAATGCGGAAGACGAGGGTTCCTCGACGCTTTACGAATACGAACCGGACGAGAATTCCATTCTCGCCGATCTGCTGCCGCGTTCCATCGCGACACAGGTTTTCACGGCGCTGCTGGAAAATGGCGCTTCGGAGCAGGGCGCGCGGATGTCCGCCATGGATAACGCAACCCGTAATGCCGGCGATATGATCGACGCACTGACCATCCAGTTTAACCGGTCCCGTCAGGCTGCGATCACCAACGAACTTATTGAGATTATTTCGGGCGCGGAAGCGCTCTGAGAACTGGAGAAACCAAAATGGCAAAAGCTGTAGGTAAAATCACTCAGGTCATCGGGGCGGTCGTCGACGTTCAGTTCGAAGACAACCTTCCGGCGATTCTTAACGCTCTGGAAACAGACAACAACGGCAACCGGCTGATCCTCGAGGTTGCGCAGCACCTTGGCGAGAACACGGTCCGGACCATTGCTATGGACGGAACCGAAGGGTTGGTCCGCGGCGGCAAGGTTGTCGATACCGGCGACACCATCACTGTTCCGGTGGGCGATGCCACACTGGGTCGCATCATGAACGTGGTTGGCGAGCCTGTGGATGAAAAAGGTCCGGTCGACACCAAGGAGCGCCGCACCATCCACGGGCAGGCCCCGGACTTCAGCGAACAGTCCACCGAATCCGAAATTCTGGTTACCGGCATCAAGGTTGTAGACCTGCTGGCACCCTATTCCAAAGGCGGAAAAATCGGCCTGTTCGGTGGTGCCGGTGTTGGCAAGACCGTTCTGATCATGGAACTGATCAACAACATCGCCAAGGTGCACTCCGGTTATTCCGTGTTTGCCGGTGTTGGCGAGCGCACACGCGAAGGAAACGATCTGTATCACGAGATGATCGAATCCGGCGTTATCGTTCCGGACAATCTGGTCGACTCGAAGGTGGCTCTGGTATACGGCCAGATGAACGAGCCCCCGGGTGCGCGTATGCGTGTTGCCCTGTCCGGTCTGACCATTGCCGAGCAGTTCCGTGACCAGTCCGGCACCGATGTTCTGTTCTTTGTGGACAACATCTTCCGCTTTACGCAGGCTGGCTCCGAGGTGTCCGCGCTTCTGGGTCGTATCCCGTCTGCTGTGGGCTATCAGCCGACACTGGCCACCGATATGGGTGCCATGCAGGAGCGTATTACATCGACCAAATCGGGCTCCATTACCTCGGTACAGGCGATTTATGTTCCGGCCGACGACCTTACCGACCCGGCTCCGGCAACCTCCTTTGCCCACCTTGATGCGACCACCGTTCTGGACCGTGCGATTTCCGAGCTGGGTATCTATCCGGCTGTGGATCCGCTGGGTTCCACTTCGCGTATCCTCGACCCGCTGATCGTGGGTGAAGAACACTATCAGGTTGCCCGTGATGTGCAGCAGATTTTGCAGCGCTATAAATCGCTTCAGGACATCATTGCCATTCTCGGCATGGACGAACTGTCGGAAGAGGACAAACTGGCCGTTTCGCGTGCCCGTAAAATCCAGCGTTTCCTGTCGCAGCCGTTCGATGTGGCCGAAGTCTTCACCGGTTCCCCGGGCATTCAGGTGCCGCTGGAAGACACAATTGACTCGTTCAAACGTGTTGTTGCCGGCGAATTCGATCACCTGCCCGAGGCAGCCTTCTATATGGTTGGCGGCATCAACGATGTGATCGCCAAAGCCGAGAAACTGGCCGCTGAAGCCGCCTAAGCGAAAGGTCCGGTAAAATGGCCGATACGATGCAATTTGATCTGGTCACGCCCGAGCGCAAACTGGCGTCGATGGCGGTGGACAGCGTCGAAATTCCGGGTTCGGAGGGCGAGTTTACCGCTCTTCCCCACCATTCGCCGTTCCTGACCACACTGCGTCCGGGGCTTATGCGGGTGACTTCCGGGTCGGAGGTGACGGAGTATATCGTCACTGGCGGTTTTGCCGAGGTTTCGCCCGAGGGCGCCACGGTTCTGGCCGAAGAGGCCCTGCTGAAAGCCGAGGTTACCCGGGAAACGCTTGAGGCTTTGCTGGCAAAGGCCGAGGCGGAGCTGGAGAAGGTTGCCGACCACGAAAGCGCCGATGCAGCACGCCGCGTGGCCGATCACAAGGAGTTGTTGATCCGTCACGGTGCATAAGCACATAATAATCGAAAATTCAAAAGGCCTTGCCATCCGGCGGGGCCTTTTATCTTATGGGCTATTGCATTTCGGCGGGCTGTGGTCAAAGTAGGATTATAGGTATGTGGATTGATGAAAAAACTGAATGCACACAGGATAGGAGTTGATTCCGGCACAGCCCACCTGTTTTCGGATTTTGCGGAGGGTGGAGAGATGTGGGCCGGGCAGGGTGAGCGGCACCGGCGGGTCGATGTTGTGTTCTCCGAGCCATTTTTGGCGGCACCGACAGTTAACGTGGGGTTTACCCTTTGGGATATCTCCAACAGCGCCAACATCCGTGCCGATTTGGCGGCCACGGATATCACAGAGACCGGGTTTACCATCGTATTTACCACATGGGGCGATACACAGGTTGCTCGGATGCGCGCAAGCTGGATGGCGATTGGCGAGGTCGCAAACGACGAAATCTGGGATGTCTAGCCGGCCGGATAAAATGCTTCGTAAATCGGCACAAGCGTATCGTCGTTAAAAAGCGAGGATACAGACATTCCATTGGCAATGTTCAGCATTGCTTGCGCGAAAATCGGGGCCGTTGGCACGAAGCGGATTTTCTTTGACCCTTCGACTTCCGGTGTTGCCTCTATGGAATCGGTAACAACAAGCGATTTCAGCACCGATTTTTCGATGCGTTCTACAGCCGGACCGGACAGGACGCCGTGGGTGATATAGGCGTGAACCTCTTTCGCGCCGTTTTTCAGCAATTCGTCGGCGGCTTTACACAGGGTGCCGGCGGTATCGACGATGTCATCTACTATGATACATATCTGGCCTTTGACCTCGCCGATGACGTTCATTTCGGCGACTTCTCCCGGGGCACCGCGGCGTTT
>JALSHL010000078.1 GCA_026982255.1 Paracoccaceae bacterium
CCTGAGAGACATGGGACGAAGCGGCAAGGACGACATGCATGTCCAGAATGCACCGCTCTCCGCCGTAGTCGAAGAAGCAGCCGAACCGCACCGGAATCGCGGCAAACGGATCATCATGCGCATTTCCGGCGGTCCACCGGATGAAAGCCCGCCGGACCAGCCCGAAATCCCGCGTCAGGCGGAAATCATCCACGGGCTGCGCAATCTGGTCCAGAATGCCGTTGATTTCGCCACACAACATGTATGGATCGATATCGACTGGGACGACGAATATATCCGCATCCACATCGGGGATGACGGTGTCGGATATCCGCCGGACCTGATCGGCCGGATCGGCGACCCTTTTGTTCGCAAACGTGGCGCCCCGACACGCACACCCTCCGGCCGTGAAGGATACGAGGGCATGGGGCTGGGCCTGTTCATCGCCAAAACGCTTCTGGAACGCTCCGGCGCGCGTCTGACGTTTGCCAACGGCACCGAAAGCCCCGGGCGGATTGCGCGCCCGCCACTCGGCCCGCCGGAACTTGCCCGTCCGTCCGGAGCCATCGTCGAGGTGGTATGGAAACGCGTGGATATCGAAACCAAACGGTCGCTGATCCGCGGACCGCTGGGCATCAACAAACCGCTGGTCTGGCCGAAATAGACGCGATTAAGCCATTATTAAGGATGCGGGGATAGGTTTCTGGAATCAACGGAGGCCAAATGACTGCATTCGATATGATTCGCGAAGGCTCGATAGCCTGGGTTGACGATGCCACGGGGAACGTGGCCTTCGGCCCTTTCAGGGTGCTGGCGCTGGTTGCAACCGGGCTACTGTTTTCCGCTCTCGCACACTGGTTTCACCGATCCCGCAAGATGCCTGAACAGGATGAGGCTCCGGTCGTGGCCACGATCAACCAGTTACCCTTTCCGGTCTGGATAGAGGATGTCTCCGGCCACGCCACCGGCAATACGGCCTTTTCAGGGTTTCCCGAAAACCTTTGCGGCACGGCTGCCGGCAACAGAATCGGTGTCGAGATCGGCGGAACGCACCGCTGGTTCTCGACCGGCCAGTTCTGTAGCGCCGGCAGCGCGGTCAAATTCGCATTGCCATGTGATGAACTGGTCGAAACCGAAGCCAGCCTTGCACGATTGATGGAAACCCTGTCGACAACATTTGCCCATCTACCGATAGGATTGGCAGTTTTCGATGCCGACCGGACACTCAACCTGTTCAACCCCGCACTCGGGGATTTGCTCTCACTCGACCCTGCATGGCTCGCAGGCAAACCGACATTGTTCGCATTTCTGGAAAAGCTGCGGGGAAACCGGCACTTGCCGGAACACGGAAATTTTCGCGTTTGGCGACACCGGTTGACCGGTATGACTGCGGCGGACAGCACGGGCTATCGCGAAGACTGGCAGCTCTCTGGCGAGCTGGTGCTCCGTGTCACAGGGCAAGCACATCCCGAAGGCGCAACCGCCTTTCTGTTCGAGGATATCTCGGCAGAGGTTCGCATCGAGCGGCTGTTACACAGTGAAACTGCGGTTAACCAGGCCGTTCTGGATCATATTGACGAGGCAATACTTTTGCTAAGCGGGGCGGGAACGGTGATCTTTTCCAACGCCGCCTTTGACCGACTGTTCAACCGGCCCTGCGAGGGGGTGCTCAAACCGGTCGGACTCGACCAACTGCAGACACTGCTCGGCTCCGGCGCCGGAACCGGCCAACTGCTCGACAAAATACGCACGTTTATCTCTTTTCCCGGAGACTCGGACAGTTGGTCCACGATTCTGGACACCCCGAATCCCGTGCGCGCCCGCTTGTTTCGAACACCTGATAGCTCTCTTTGCATCAGCTTTTCCAGTCCGGGTAGCCGTGAGCAAACGGATTCTCTGCTCGCGCTTGCCGACACCATGTTAACCACCATCAACGAAAGTACCAGTATGTCAGATCCGTTAAATATTGAAGGCCTCGTCACATTTCTGCGGAAACGCGGAATTACGCTTGACCTCACAACATTCCCGCCACGCGCCACAGATATATCCGCACAGGTCAAAACTCGCCGGATACTATGGTATCTGGTGCTGGCCGCGTCGAATATGTGTCGTGATGGCGGCCGGATTTCATTGGCTTCGAATATTGGCACCCAAGGCGTTACGCTCTCGTGCACAGTCGATGAAAAAGATACGCTGGCAGGGCAAAACAGCCATCTTTCCCTTGGATTGCTCCGGCAACTGGTCGAGCAGGCGGGCGGCGGTGTTGATTGGGTTTTCGACAGTAATGCCCGCCCGTTAACAGTATCTTGTGTGTTACCGGCTTATCAGCTGAAAACCATTGCGCCCATGCGCGCCGGAAACGCCTAGCCGGTTGTCAATGTCCGTGAAACGGCCTCTTTCCATCCACCGTATTTTCTATCCCGCTCGGCACGGGGCATCTCGGGTTCGAACCTGCAATCCCGTCGCCAGCTACGGGAAAATCCGTCAATGTCGGGATACTCTCCGGCAAACATACCCGCCAGCCAGGCAGCACCGACCGCTGTGGTTTCCAGCACCGCAGGGCGATCAACCGGCGCGCCCAGCATGTCCGACAAAAACTGCATCGACCAGTTACTGGCACTCATACCGCCATCGACCCGCAATACGTTCTCGGCATCTCCGGCCCAGTCATTCTGCATGGCCGTCAACAAATCAAGCGTCTGGTATCCAACGCTTTCAAGTGCGGCACGTGCAAATTCGTTAGGGCCTGTATTGCGGGTCAGCCCGTAAATCGCCCCCCGCGCATCGGCATCCCAGTACGGCGCGCCCAAACCTGTAAACGCCGGAACAAGATATATCTGCTGGTCAGGGTCGGAAGCCGCCGCCATTTTCTGTGTATCGGAGGCATGTTCAATAATCCCCAAACCATCGCGCAGCCACTGGACAACCGCTCCCGCGATAAATATCGACCCTTCGAGAGCATAGGTAACCTGCCCGTCAAGCTGATAGGCGATTGTCCCCAACAGGCGGTTTCTGGATTGCACAAGGGTTCCACCCGTGTTCAGAAGCGCAAAACATCCGGTTCCATAGGTGGATTTCATCATTCCCGGCCGGAAACAGGCTTGCCCGATTGTCGCCGCCTGCTGATCCCCCGCCATTCCGCAAACCGGTATCTCTTCGCCCAGAACCGACGCCGAAGTCCGGCCAAAATCCGCAGCACTATCGCGCACCTCGGGTAATACGGAGAACGGAATTTCCAGCTTGCGGCAAATTCCGGCATCCCATTTTCCGTTTTCTATGTCATACAGCATTGTCCGCGCGGCATTCGTCGCATCGGTCGCATGAACAGTCCCGCCGGTAAGTCGCCACAACAGAAAACTGTCAATCGTACCGAACGCCAGCTCTCCACGCGCGGCCATGTCCCGCGCACCGGCGACATTATCCAGAATCCATTTCAGTTTGGTTCCGGAAAAATACGGATCCAGTAACAGGCCGGTATGTGCCTGCACTGTCGCTTCGAACCCTTCATCCTTGAGCTGCTGGCAATAGGCGGCGGTCCGTCGATCTTGCCAGACAATGGCATTGTAAAGCGGTTCGCCGGTTTCGCGGTTCCAGACCACTGTTGTCTCGCGCTGATTGGTAATGCCGATTGCAGACACCGATCCATTCGGAACCTTGTCCAGAACCTCGCGGCATACATCCACTACGCTGTTCCAGATTTCATCGGGATTATGTTCTACCAAGCCGGGCGCCGGGAAATGCTGCGCAAATTCCCTTTGCGCAACAAACGCAACCTGCAGATCTGCATCAAACAGTATCGCACGACTTGACGTTGTTCCCTGATCTATGGCCAGAACATACTTCATTTGCTACCCCGAAACCGTTTCCGGGACAGGATAGCAAACACCCGCGAATAACAAAGTAAAATCTGCCTGCTAGCGGTCGTAGTCTACCACCACCCGTGACGAAACGGGATGACACTGGCAGGTCAGAACATACCCCTGCTCGACCTCGTAATCCTCGAGCGCGTGATTGGCCACCATCTCTACCTCGCCTTCCAGCACCTTTGCCTTGCAGGTAGAACAAATCCCCGCCTTGCAGGAATACGGAGCATCGATGTGGTTCTCCAAAGCGGCCTCGAGCAACGACTGGCCGGCTTTCGGCATCCGGAATATCCGGGTGGTTCCATCCAGCGTCACGGACGCCTCTACTATTTCATCATTTTCGGACCGAGTGCCTGATTTTGCCCGGGCCCTGGGCGCACCTTGCGCGGATGTCGCAAACAATTCGTATTTTATCCGGCCCTCATCGATCCCGTGACGTTTCAGGGAATCGACAATCCCGAGCATCATCGGTTCCGGTCCACAAATATATACCAAATCGATATCCTCTATATCGACCCAACCGGCGAACAGCGCTTCGCACTTTCCGGCATCGATCCGTCCCGTAAACAGATCGATTTCCTGCGCATCGTCCTCCAGAATATGCAGAATATTAAAACGGCCCATATAGCTGTTTTTCAGGTCTTCCAACTCTTCGCGAAACATGATCGTGCTGACCGAACGGTTTGCGTAGAGAAGCGTAAAACGGCTTTCCGGCTCACGGGACAATGTGGTCTTGATAATCGACAAAACCGGCGTGATTCCGCTCCCGCCCGCAAAGCCGAGATAGTGCCTCCGCGCATCGGCCTGCAACGGAGCATGGAACCCCCCCGTCGGCGGCATCACCTCGATCATGTCTCCCGGTTTGAGATTGTCGTTCGCCCAGTTGGAGAACCGCCCCCCCTCCACGCGCTTGATTCCGACACGCAACACACCGTCATCCTTGCCCGAACATATGGAATACGAGCGGCGAAGCTCCTCGCCATCCAGTTCTTTTCGAAAGGTCAGATACTGCCCCGGAATAAAATCGAAATCCTGCAAATCGGCCTTTTCGGGTTGCAGTGTCACAACAACCGCGTCGCGAATCGTATTTTGAACGTCCGTTACCTTGAGGGAATGGAATTTGGACATCTTCGGCCTCCTAGATACATTTGAAGTAGTCGAAAGGCTCCAGACACTCCTTGCAGCAATAGCTCGATTTGCAAGGAGTGGAGCCGAATTGGCTTACCAGTTTGGTGTTTTCCGAGTTGCAGCGTGGACATTTCACCTCGGGGGCGGGACTGTTGGATGTGCAGGCCGTGCCTGTTTGGGGTGGCACTACCCCGTAAGCCAGCATTTTTTCGCGCCCCTTTTCGGATATCCAGTCAGTCGTCCAGGCGGGGGAAAGCGTTTTTACGATCTCGATGTTGCGGATTCCCCGATCCCTCAGGGCCGTTTCGATGTCGAGGTTGATTATACCGGTCGCGGGACAACCCGAATAGGTAGGGGTCACTGTCACCCGCAAGCGGTCTCCTTGCCACTCGATATCGCGGATAACTCCCAGATCGACAAGCGAGATCACCGGAATTTCCGGATCTGGAACGGCATCCAGCCATTCCCGTATCTGTTCTGTCGATGGTTTGTGTTTCTGCATCATGCCGTTTACCAGCTTGCGTCCGGATAAGCCCGCTGAAGAAACTGCATTTCCGTGAGGATATGGCCGAGATGTTCGGTATGTGTCCCCTGCTTTCCGCCCTTGTGCTGGTAGGTTCCGTCAGGAATTTCCAGCGTTGCATCTGCAAGAACCCGGTTTACAGTTTCGTCCCATTCGTCACGGACCTCGGCCAGGTTCGGTATCACCCCCCGGGAAGTCAGAGACGTATCAATCGTATCCGCAGCAAACATTTCGCCCGTATAAGGCCAGAAATCATCGAGAGCAGCCTGCATTTTCGCATGGCTCTCCGTTGTGCCATCACCCAGACGGACCACAAGATCCGCCGAACGCTCCAGATGATAGGCGGCTTCTTTCACCGCCTTTGCCGCGATTGCGGCAATACGGTCATCTGAAGAGCCAGCCAGACGCGAAAGGATTGCATGATACCATGCATCAAACAGAAACTGCCGCATCAGCGTGTCGCCGAAATTTCCGTTCGGCCGCTCGACGAGTAGGATATTGCGAAAATCCCACACGTCTCGCCGAAAAGCCAACGCATCCGCATCACGACCTTTGCCTTCAACATCACCGGCAAAATCCAGCCACATACGCGTTTGCCCGATCAAATCGAGCGCGACATTGGCAAGCGCAATATCCTCTTCCAGCACCGGAGAGTGGCCGCACCACTCGGACACCCGATGGCCCAGAACCAGTGTGTTATCGCCCATGCGCAGCAAAAACTCGAACAGGTCGCTGTCGGCCTTCATCACATTGCTCCTACTTCGTCGGGAATGTTGAAAAATGTGGGATGACGATAGATTTTGTCATTTGACGGTTCGAAAAGCGGTCCTTTTTCGCCCGGTGACGTGGCTGTAATGTCTACCGCCTTGACCACCCAGATGCTGACCCCTTCATTACGGCGTGTATAGACATCGCGCGCATTCCGTATCGCCATTTCCGCATCGGGGGCATGAAGGCTACCGACATGACGATGACTCAGGCCGTGCTGGCCGCGAATAAATACTTCCCAAAGAGGCCATTCTCTAGACATTTTCCACTCCTTGATTGGTGTTCCCGGCGCTATGCTTCTCTGCATATGCACTCAAGCCGTCGCGGAACCATTCGCCATCATCCCACGCACGCACCCGTGCTCGCATCCGGTCGGCGTTACACGGACCGTTGCCCGAGATGACCTGGAAAAACTCGTCCCAGTCAGGGTCCGTGAAATCGTAACTGCCCTTTTCTTCGTTCCAGGCCAGATTTTCATCCGGGATTGTCAGGCCCAGATATTCGGCCTGCGGCACGGTCTGGTCGACAAACTTTTGCCGAAGCTCGTCATTCGTGTTGATCTTGATTTTCCACGCCATGCTTTCGGCCGAATGTACCGAATCCGCATCCGGCGGGCCGAACATCATAAGCGCCGGCCACCAGAACCTGTTCATTGCGTCCTGCGCCATGGCTTTCTGTGCTTCGGTTCCGTTGCACATCTTCATCATGATGTCGTAACCTTGGCGCTGGTGGAAGCTTTCTTCCTTGCAAATCCGGATCATCGCCCGGGAATAGGGGCCGTATGATGTACGCTGCAACGCCACCTGGTTCATGATTGCAGCACCATCGACCAGCCAGCCAATCGCGCCTATATCGGCCCAGTTCAGAGTCGGGTAATTGAATATGGAAGAGTATTTTGCCTTGCCGGAATGCAACTGCTCGTACATCTCGTCGCGCGAAATACCGAGGGTTTCAGCGGCACCATACAAATACAGCCCATGCCCTGCCTCGTCCTGCACCTTGGCAAGCAGAATCGCCTTACGCTCCAACGTCGGCGCGCGCGTAATCCAGTTTCCTTCCGGCAACTGCCCGACCACCTCCGAGTGGGCATGCTGGCTAATCTGACGGATCAAAGTCTTGCGATAGCCGTCGGGCATCCACTCTTTCGGTTCGATTTTCTGGCCGGAGTCGATCTTCTGCTGGAACGCCCTTTCCTCGGGCGTCATGTCTTCGGTCGCTTTCGCGCCCTTTCCGCTACCTTCAACAACCTGTGCATACATCGCTTTTTCTCCTCAAACCCGTTCGAGTATGATCGCAATACCCTGCCCGACCCCGATACACATCATGGCAAGAGCATATCGCCCGCCGGTTCGATGCAGCTGCCGGGTCGCTGTAAGAACCAGACGCGCACCACTCATTCCAAGCGGGTGACCCATGGCAATAGCGCCCCCGTTGGGGTTTACATGCGGGGCATCGTCCGGAAGACCGAGGTCCCGCAACACAGCCAGACTTTGCGCGGCAAATGCTTCATTCAGCTCGATCACATCCATTTGGTCTAGCGACAAACCGGTTCGCGCCAGAACTTTTCGTGCTGCAGGTGCCGGGCCAATTCCCATGATCCGCGGTGCTACTCCGGCAGTTGCCATTCCGACAATGCGTGCCTTCGGAGACAACCCGTGCCTGTTTGCGGCAGATTCGGATGCAATCAGAATGGCCGCCGCACCATCATTTACGCCGGACGAGTTGCCCGCCGTAACAGTTTTGTCAGGTCCGTTTATTCCCCGCAGTTTTGCCAGTTTTTCAAGCGTGGTATCCGGACGTGGATGTTCGTCCGTATATACGATTGTGTCCGGCCCTTTACGCTGTGGAACCGCTACCGGCACGATTTCCTCGGCATGAATGCCCCGGGCCCGGGCCTCCGCCCAACGCTGCTGGGACCTCAACGCAAAAGCGTCTTGATCCTTGCGCGCAATTCCGAAATCCTCGACAATATTGTCCGCCGTTTCCGGCATGGAATCGATGCCGTATCTCTCCTTCATCATAGGATTGACAAACCGCCAGCCAATGGTTGTATCAAATACCGCGTTTGACCGGCTAAATGCAGTGGTTGCTTTAGGCATGACAAACGGGGCGCGGCTCATGCTTTCAACGCCTCCTGCAATAACAAGATCCTGATCTCCGGCCCTGATGCCACGCGCGGCCAGGCCCACAGCATCCATTCCGGAACCGCACAACCTGTTTACCGTGACGCCAGGCACATCAACAGGAAGGCCGGCCAGCAATCCCGCCATTCTCGCAACATTCCGGTTGTCTTCACCTGCCTGGTTCGCACATCCGAGAATCAGGTCGTCGACCGCAGCCCAGTCAACGGAAGTGTTCCTGTCCATAAGACTCGCAAGAGGTATCGCACCAAGGTCATCCGCCCGAATAGCGGCCAATGCCCCTCCATACCGGCCAATTGGCGTTCGAATCGAATCGCAGATAAATGCTTCTGCCATATTTTCCTCCGACAATGCGGCCAACCCTTTGGGATTAGCCGACCGTTCGGTCTATTAATGGCAGATGTCGGAAATACGGGCAAGGCAAATGTTGCAAACATTTTACAGTTTTGGTTTTTTTGCAACCTTGCTTTGTTTCGGAGCGGGATACTACTGAACGATAAATTCGGCGTGGAGAGCTCCTGCCGCCTTGATCGCCTTTAATATGTCGATCATGTCTCGTGTAGGGACACCCAGTGCGTTTAGCCCTTCGATTACCTCCGGCAGGGTGACAGAATCCTCGACCATAGCGAGACCTGTACCGGTGCTTTCCTCAATTCCAACGGTTGTTCGCGGTACGACAATCGGGCTTCCCCCTTGCGAAAACGGATTTGGCTGAACAACCAGAGGCTCCTCTTGCACCCGTAGTGTCAGCCCCCCTTGCGAAATAGCTACCCGCGATATTCTGACATCGGCGCCAAGCACTATCGTTCCAGACCGTTGATCCACGACAACCCTTGCTTTCTGTGCCGGCTCGACCTCGATATTCTCGAGTACACTGATCAGATGCGCCGGACTCGTAGCACCCGCAGACACGACGTCCAGCTCCACCGTACCGGAGTCGAGCATTCGGGCTACGGGTTTGGAAAAATATGTATTGATAGCCGTTTCAATTCTTGCCGCCGTAGTGAAATCCGGGTCACGTACGGCCAGTCGCATTGTCTCCAGAGTCCCAAGCACAAATTCTATTTCCCGCTCCACCCGCGCTCCGGATGGAATAACTCCGGCGGTAGGAACGCCCCGGGTCATCTGCGCAGCGTCTCCGGAAACGGTAACCCCGCCGGCAATTATCGATCCCTGCGCAACGGCATAAATGTTCCCGTCGGCAGCATTTAGCGGCGTCATGATCAATGTACCGCCCGAAAGGCTTTTGGAATCCCCTATCGCGGAAACGGTTACGTCAATCTGCGAACCGGCCCGAACGAATGGAGGTAGTGTGGCGGTCACAAGAACGGCGGCAACGTTCTTCGGGCGAATTTGTTCGCCGGAAATATTGATTCCGAGTCGTTCCAACAAATTAGCCAAAGCCTCCTCGGTAAAGGGCGAGTTTCTCATCCCGTCACCGGTCCCGTCCAAACCGACGACCAACCCGTACCCCACAAGATCATTGCCGCGAACCCCATCGAATTCGACGAGGTCTTTTATTCGCGCCGCTCCGGCAACAACGGGTGGCGTAAACGCCAGAACCCCACACAGGAATACCAGAATTCGGATCACAATACCGCTTCGCACAAATATCACCTCATGTACTTTGTGAGAGACAGGTCGGCGAGTCTCGCGGTAAGCGTATAGACAGATTGCAACTGCAGCTGGAGTGCCTCGACACGAACCGCCGCCTCATACGGATCAACGCCTCGCAAGTTGGAGCGCTCCAGCTCTGTTGCAATCTGCTGCGACTGCGTGGCGACCATTCTCCGGTTTATGCTTTCCTCGCTCGATCCGATCGCTCCGCGAACATCCACCATTGCGTCACCTGCACGGATGGCTGCAATCCCTGCCTCTTCAAGCAATAGCTTTTTTTCATCCAGACCCATTGTTCCGGAAGTCACACCCGCCGCAAACCCCAGCGCCAACGCTCGAAGGGATTGTCTTATTTCTTCCGAATCCGCACGCACAGGCGTCTCGTAACGCTGGCCATCTGACAAAACAGACGCGGGCGCACTGCTTTGCGATCCGAGATAAATACTCGTCGCATACCCCCCTGCGGGATCGAAAAAATACGTATCAATCTGGGATATTGCGGCAGCCGCACTGCCAGCGCCGGCAATAATAGCAGAAATATCCGCCAGCAGAACATCGGCCGATGCAACGGCATTCCTGTCAATCGCAGCTCCCGAAAATACGGCATGGCGACCGTATTTGCTATTCAAGGCAGACATCGCCGCCGACAGTTCTTCTTTTGCAGCGCGTGATGCGGTTAAAATTGCTGCGCCCGTATTGGGTGCGCCGGAAATTACCTTGGAAGAAAATGACGAAAGGCCGTCACCGATCCGGCTTAAACCAAGCTGCACGAGATCGGCTTTTCCTGCCGCCACTTTGAGCGCGTCCACATCCGCGCCCAATATCCTCAACTTCCGCTCAACGTCAAAAATGCGGGAAAGGTTTTGTGAGCCAGAGATCGTGTCGCGCCCTTTCTCTCCTGTCGTCATTTCCCGCCCGGCCAATGAAAGCCGGGATTTTATCAAAGTTTGTTGCGACATGAGACGTATCGATGACAGAAAATCTGGCGTTTGCATTAGGGTCATATCAAATCTCCAGCAGTCTTTGCATAAGCTGGTCGATCACCGAAATAACTTTCGCATTTGCGGCGTAGGCCTGCTCCACCACAAGCAAGTCCTGCATTTCACGATCGGTGTCGACTCCTGTTATCTGGATTTCAGTCTGTCGGGCTGCCTCAAAACCCGCCGTGGAATAAGACGCTCTCTCGTCCGCCAGCGCCGATCTGCCTATCCAGATAGAGGAAACTTCACTGGCAAAGCCCTCTCCCGACATCGCAACATCAATATCGAGTCCGGTTTGAGGAGATACCAATTCACGAAATCCTGCCCCCAAACGGGAAATCAGGGATGAATCGCCTGACACCCCCGGGCCCGGGGCACCAAGCCCATCACGAATACGCCAAAGATCTCCTCCGGAAACGGGATCAACCATTGCGTTGACTTCCAGGCGCGACGACAGGCCGGTTTCATTCGCCGCGTTAAACACCGCACCGCCGTCAGTAACCAATGCCGCACCGCCGGGCGCTATTGTCGGATCTACTGCGGGGTTCTGAAACCTCTCGATAAAATCGCGCGCCAGCGCGTCTATCTGTTGCTGCATACCCGGTGCAATGATATCACGCACCCGCATATTCGCGGCAAGAGAACCTCCACCCAGCGGGCCATTTTCCCCGGAGACATCCAGCGCGACACCCTCCACCGAAATCCCCGAAAGAGAACCTGCTGCATATGACATTTCCGGCAATACCGACGAGGCCGGAGTAAAGGAGAGTTCCCGCGACGTACCGTTAAGAAGAATCACGCCTCCGTTTGCGAACAGTGATACATCTCCGTTGCTTGCATAGCTCACACGAACCGGAACAATTGTATTTACCTTGTCTATCAGCGCCTGCCGTTCATCGAACAAACGCGGCAGAGCCTGATCGGATACGGAGAGAGCCCGAATGTCATTATTCAGCTTCTCGATTCTACTTAACGACAAATTTATTGCATCCACCTGTCGGGAGATATTCCTGTCTGCCGCCAGGCGAACGGACGAAATCTCATCCGATATTTTCCGGAAACTATCCGTTGTGCGCTGAATGGCTTCGACAACACGTTCCTGCAACACAACAGAATCGGGCGCGTTTTCCAGATTTACGAGAGATACCTCTATGCCTGTAAACAAGCTGGAGAGGGCATCCGACTCGCCTGGCAGTCCGATCCGGCCGGAAATTGCCGCATAGGCGCGAGCCTCTGTCTGCCGGCTGGCCTGTTCCGCTTCAAATTCCCGACGGGTTGCTGTTACGCCAGCATTTTCCATCCGGACCACACGGGCTACAGAAACGCCACCCATTCTGTTTGACAACACGGTTTCTTGCCGGCTGTAATTTTCCGACAAAGCATTTGCAACGTTGCCCGATATCACTTCCGCATTTCGGGAAACTGCAGAAAGGCCGGAATAAGCGTTGGAGAGAGCGCTGGATATACTCACGAAGAAATCCTCTCGCTAGCGTTTGATATTGGTGGTTTCCTGAAGCATCTCGTCAACCGTCTGGATAATCTTTGCGTTGGACGAATAGGCCCGCTGTGTCTGGATCAAGGCCGTAAGCTCTCTCGCGATGTCGGTTGTGGATTCCTCACGCGCGTAGCCAACCATCGACCCTGTGGGACCGGAACCGGCATCCCAGAGATACATGGGCCCGCTCGACTGCGAGAGGGTGAAGGTCTGGTTGCTCTGGGCATTCAGGCCGTTGGGATTCGGAACATCGATCAGCGGAACCTGATAGATCGTGCGCGAAAACCCGCTGTCGTAGATCGCGGAAACAAACCCGTTTTCGTCAATCTCGACCGATGTCAGGTTACCGGTTGGCGCGCCGTTCTTGGACAGGGAAATCGGGGCGAATTCTGCCGACATCTGGGTAAGGCGCGAAGTTGATCCGGGCGTGCCCACACCGATATCAACCGGACCTCCGGCAAAGGTAACACTGATATTGCCGGTAGCCGCGTCATAGGTTCCGCCGGAAACTGGTGTTACCGTTGCAATCGAGCCGCCCTGGGTCGGCGTATCGTTGAACGTCAGGGAAAACACCGCTATAGGGGTTATGCCGGTAGCCTGGTCAATAATCTCCATGGTCCAGGCATTCGACTGGCCGGTCGCGGGTATAACCGGTGTGAATCGCGCAGTGACTGTTTTGGTCGTGCCGAGGTTGTCGAAATATTCCATCGAAATCTCCAGAGGGTCACCGGATGCGCCTGCCTCGGTCGCGATTGCGGGCAGATTTACGCCAAGGCCGATCTGCGTTGTCGGGTTGGCTGCAAACTGGTTCAACTTGACAAAAACCGGTTCCAGCCCCGCAGCACTGTCACGCGGTTGCGGCGGAATAGTTCCGTCCGATGCAGCCGGCCATCCCATCAGAGCCAGCCCGCTTTGCGAGGTCAGGATCCCGTTACTGTCCGGCTGGAAGGATCCGGTGGTGGTCATCATCAGCGGATAGGTCCCGCCGGTCTGGCCGAGAGCCGCTGTCGTGGTTACCGGCAGCATTCCGCGCCCCGCAATTGCAATATCCGTCGGATTCGAGGTTGTCGTCAGGGATCCCTGAGTAGTGACATCCCTGAACGTCGACACGGTAACCCCGCCCGCCGTGTATCTCCCTTTGCCTTGCGTCAGGGAAACCGCCGAGAAATCGGCATCGGCGCGTTTGTATCCATAGGTTCCCGAGTTCGCGATGTTGTCTGCGATCGTTGCAAGTTTGCTCGCGTTTACATTCAGACCGGTCACTCCGGCGTTCAGGGAAGAAGAAATGGTCATGATATGCCCTTCTGACAGATATGGTCGTTTGGCCCACTATCGCGGCGCCGGGGTTAACATCCTGCTAACAGATTCAATTGTTCGTATTTTTCGCTGAAAACCGGCGCAGCAGGGTGATTTCTATGCGCCTGTTGCGATAGATACTGGCCTCCGGACTGACCGGCAGCCGGTCTGCATTTCCCGTTACGCGGCGAATTCGTTCATCCGGTATCCCGTTTGACAACAAACGCTGGCGGGCAAGCTGCGCGCGGTTGGCCGAAAGGATAAAAGCATCCCGCCCATCGGCATTTCGCGAATCCGTATTGCCGGAAATCGCGATTTCATTCGAGACAATGCCGATAACCTCCGCCACCATTTGCAGCAAAGCTTCCATTTTCGGCGTCGGGACCACCGATCCGGCCTCGAACAAAGGAGAGTTTTCAAGGTCGAACAGCTCGATAATCAGCCCCTCGTCCGTGACGCGCGTTGCAACATGCTGCAACAACTCGTCCGCAACCGTGCTTTCTCCGCTATCGCCCTTGAGCAGGTTCTCGATCTCCGCAAAAATACGCCCCGTCTCGTCGGGGTTTGCGCTTCCGTCACTGTCCGGAGGCAATTTTCCCGGACCTATTTCATCGGAAGTGTCCGAGGCGGCCTCCTGCAAGGGATTGTTTGTAAAGATACTGTTGCCGTTGAATACATCCTCCCCACCGCCGGAGACCCTGAATACCGGAATGGTCGGGTTGAAATAGTCCGCCAGCCCCTTGCGCTGCTTTTCCGTCGTGGCGTTCAGCAGCCACATCAACAGAAAAAACGCCATCATCGCGGTCACGAAGTCCGCATAGGCAACCTTCCACGCACCACCGTGATGCCCGCCACCTTTTACGATCTTCTTGCGCTTGATGATTATCGGTCGCGTATCATTCGATCCTGTCATTTCCCCACCATTCCCGTTTCGCAGAAACAGACTGGAGCGGAAAAGTTACCGAGACGTTATCGTCCGGGACAAAATGCGAACAAACTTATCTAACGCTTCGCTGCCGCAACCAGAAATTCACGGTTGCCATCGCTGCCGGTGATCGGGCTGTCGGCGCGGTGCGTGACCTGCCAGCCTTCGGTATCCAGAAACATCTCGATCCGGTCGCGGACGGCCTGTTGTGCCGCGGTATCCTTGACTATGCCGCCCTTGCCGATATTGGCGCGCCCCACCTCGAATTGCGGTTTTATCAGGGCCACGAGAGTTGCGCCGGTGCCGGCCAGAGACAGGGCGGCAGGCAAGGCCTTTTGCAGCGAAATGAACGACACATCGGTGACAATCCAGTCCACTGGCGGGATCAGGCCACCGGGAATATCGCGGGCATTCACGCCCTCGATATTCACCACGCGCGGATCGGCTCTCAGCCTGTCATGCAGCTGCCCGTGACCGACATCGAGTGCATAGACTTTCGCCGCGCCATGCGACAGCAGCACCTCGGTAAAACCGCCGGTAGAGGCGCCGACGTCCAGCGCCACAGCCCCTTCCGGCGACAGGGCAAAGACCCGCAACGCATGGTCCAGTTTCAGCGCAGCACGCGAGACCCACGGGTTCGGGTTGCCGGTGAGGGTCAGGGCCTCGTCCGATACCTTTTGCGACGGCTTTTTCGCCGCCACGCCATCCACAAGCACAACACCCGCCGCCACAAGGGCCTGCGCGCGGGAACGGCTGTCGGCCAGTCCCGCGCTTACCAATGCCTGATCAAGCCGTTGCGTCATTCGTCCGTCCCGATAAAACCGCCAGACTGCCGGTTCCAGAAACCGGCATAGAGGCCGCCTTTCGCCAGCAAATCCCTGTGCGAGCCTTGCTCGGCCACGCGGCCCTTGTCCAGCACAATGATGCGGTCCATCTGGGCGATGGTGGACAGGCGGTGCGCGATGGCGATCACGGTTTTACCCTGCATGACACCGTAAAGCGTATCCTGAATCGCTGCCTCGACCTCGGAATCGAGCGCGCTTGTTGCCTCGTCCAGCACCAGAATCGGCGCATCCTTCAGGATCACCCGCGCGATGGCTATCCGCTGGCGTTGACCTCCCGAGAGCTTCACGCCGCGCTCGCCCACCTGCGCATCATAGCCGCGGTTGCCATAGGGGTCTTGCAGGTCGAGGATAAACCCGTGCGCCTCTGCCCGTTTGGCGGCCGCTATCATCTCGGCTTCACTCGCATCGGGGCGACCATAGAGGATATTGGCCCGCACCGAACGGTGCAGCAACGAGCTGTCCTGCGTCACCATGCCGATCTGGCGGCGCAGGCTGTCCTGCGTCACATCCGCAACCGACTGCCCGTCGATCAGGATACGCCCCTGTTCGGCATCGCGGAACCGCAACAACAGGTTCACAAGGCTGGATTTGCCGGAACCGGACCGTCCGATCAGGCCGACTTTCTCGCCTGCCTCGATGGTCAGGTTGACGTGGTCCAGCCCGCCCGCACCTTTGCCATAGTGGTGCGAAAGGTTGCCCACCTCGATTTTTCCCTTGGTCAGAACCAGTTCGGGTGCCGCCGGCTTGTCGTTCACCGAATGCGGGACGGAAATGCTCTGCAAGCCTTCGCGCATCACACCGGCATGTTCGAACAGACGCACCGTTACCCACATGATCCAGCCGGTCATGCCGTTCAGGCGGATGGTCAGAGCCGCCGCCGCCGCGACCTCGCCCACCGAAACCGTGCCGAGGGTCCACAGCCAGATCGCCGGACCGATTACCCCCACCATCAGGAAACCGTTCAGCGTTGCCAGATTGAAGGTCAACCGCGTCATCAGCCGCAAGAACCGCTGGAACCGCACGCGCTGGCGTTTCATGGCGGAAAGGGCGTAGTCCTCCTCCCGTTTGCCATGAGCGAACAGTTTGACTGTTTCGATATTGGAATAGGCATCCACGATCCGGCCCGTCACCAGCGATTTGGTTTCCGACATGCGTTCGGAGGCCCGCGCCACGCGGGTGGCGATATGCTTGACGAACAGGATATAGACCACCAGCCAGATCGCCATCGGCACGCCCAGCCGCCAGTCAATCGCCGTCAGAACCGCAATCGCGCCCAACACATAGGTCGTGGCATACCAGATGCCTTCCAGTGTCATATAGGTGGAATCCTCCATCGCCGGACCCATCTGCATGACGCGGTTCGCCAGCCGTCCAGCGAAATCGTTCTGGAAGAACTCGCTGGACTGGCCGAGCAGGTGCTTGTGCGCCCGCCAGCGCGCCTGCTCCTGCATGTTGGAAGCCAGCGTCTGTTCCAGAAACAGGTGGTTCGAAGTGATGATAACCGGACGCAACAGCAGCACGAACAGCGCCGCCAGCAGCAACTCCATCCCGTGCGCGGCCCACATGTTTTCCACTCCGGCCGCGTTCATCATGTCTATGACACGACCAGAATAGAATATCAGCCCGCTTTCCATCACCGCCGTCAGCACCCCCAGAATTGCCATGACCGGAAGCCATTTGCGGAACGGATGCAGTTGCGTCTTGATGTAATCCCAGAGCTTCCCCGGAGGCGTTTCCTCGGGGAAGGGAGCGAAAGGGTCTACAAGGTTTTCAAATCGTTTAAACATGCTGGCCTCTAACGGGCATGACCCGCTCGAAAGTAATACTCAGCCGGAAACCCGGCCATACGGGAATATGCAGACGCCGGACCCGTGCGGGCCGGATGTCGAGCGGCAAGTCGTCGAAATCGCGACGGATATAATTCGGGACCGGATGGCGCGGGACGCCATGAAACGGATTCGGGGGTAACATTGGACTGCCCTCCGGGGCAATAAAGGAAAACATGTAAATGGAAGTGGCGGGGCCGGATAAGCCCGCACGTCAAAGCAGGCTCGTCAGATCGCCGAGAAATATCCTGCTTGTGTCATTTACATTCTCCTGTCCAATAATCCGGTCCGGCGTCTATAGCGCGCCATTCTGCCGCAGTCACCCCCTTGGATTCACCGCCCGATCCATTTAGGACTGCCTGTGACCGATTTGTAACAGGGTGACCCGATGACCACAGCCGACATGACCGACGAAAAAGCCCGCGCCTCGGCGTGGTTCCGCGATATCCGCGACCAGATTTGCAGCGCCTTCGAAGGGCTGGAAGACGCACAGAACACCGGCCCGCACGCCGACCTGCCCGCCGGCCGGTTCGAGCGCAAGCCGACCAAACGCGACAACGGCGACGGCACGGACGCGGGGGGCGGCGAGATGTCGGTGATGCGCGGCGGCCGCGTGTTCGAAAAGGTCGGGGTGAACATCTCGACCGTTTACGGTACACTGGGCGAGGCGGCGCAACGCTCGATGATGGCGCGCCCCGGTCTGGAAGGTCTGGCAGAGGATCCGCGTTTCTGGGCCGCCGGAATTTCGCTGGTGGCGCATATGCGCTCGCCGAAAACCCCTGCCGTCCACATGAATACCCGCATGTTCTGGACCCCGCACGGCTGGTGGTTCGGCGGCGGTGCCGACCTGAACCCGATGGTCGAGGTTCCCGAAGATACGGAGTTCTTCCACGCCCGCCTGAAAGAAGCCTGCGATGCGCACGATCCGGCATATTATCCGAAGTTCAAGGCATGGGCAGACGAATATTTCATGATCAGGCACTGGAACGAACCGCGCGGCGTGGGTGGCATCTTTTACGATGACCTGAACACCGGTGACTGGGAGGCCGATTTCGCCTTCACGCAGGACGTAGGGCGCGCCTTCCTCAAGGCATTCATCCCCGTCACCGAAAAGCACATGTTCGAAAGCTGGACAGACGCCGACCGCGAAGTACAGTTGATCAAACGCGGCCGCTATGCGGAGTTCAACCTCGTTTACGACCGCGGCACCCAGTTCGGCCTGCAAACCGGTCACAACCCCGAGGCGGTGCTGATGTCCCTGCCGCCGGAGTGCAAATGGCCCTGAGGTCACTGCGTGTTGCTATCTGCCAGATCCAGTAGCGGCACGCTGCCCGCGTCCATATAGGCAAGCGCCTGCAGGATTACGCCGTTGGTGTTCACATCGGAGTAATTCGCCATTGCGGTTTTCGTGGCGAGAAATACCCCCGGTGCAAAACCCAGATCCTCGATCCGGGTCTTCGTACGAACGTAACGAAGGAGATCGCGCGAATACGCTTGCGGCCGCAATGCGGCCCACAGGAAAGCCGCCTTGGAACTGGTCATCGCCGCCGCCCGCCGGAATCCCGCTGTCCGGTAACGCGGGAGGTCTTCGACCGTTTTCACCTGCCACGGATTTTCCGCCCCGATCTGGTATCCCTGATAGGTAAACCACGGCGCGCGGTTGAGCGTTCCCTCGGAAACGGCGACGAAATCGCCGGACTTCTCGTGTTCGGCCAGTTGCAGGGCGTAGAGCGTATCGGCAATGGTGCGTGCCGGATCGGAAAGCCCCATCTCGACCCCTTCGAGGCCGTGCGGTTCCGTGCTGATCAGACCGTTGCGTCCGGCAATTTCCAGTATGGCAAACTCGGCGTCGAAACCGGTATAGTCCGTGCGCACACGATACGGCTCTTTCGCATCGAATCCCCAGAGATCGAACCCCCTTCCTGCATAATGGGCATAGTTGGAATCCTCCAGTGGCACGAGGCGGCCGTTCCGGATGGAATGCAAGCGGCCGTTATCGAGTATGCCGGCAATATCCCATCCGTTAACCAGAGCCTCCACATTGAAACGATTACCGGAATGGTTCTGCAACATCCTGAAAGCAACCAGAAGCCGGCCGAGGTCACTGGCGTCGAAAGCCGCCTCGTTATCCTCTTTGCCCGTCGTGGAAACCGTGGCAGGCGGAAGCCGCATTCCCGCCAGCGTCTGCGTGGGTATATTGGCAAGCAGGCGATCCATCGCCGCCTCGAATTCCGGCTTGCCAATCACATCCAGCCGCTGCGCCGAAATCGTCGCCATGATCTGCGTTCCGATGTCCCACATCGTGGTAAACGGATAGACCGAGACCTCGCCATCATAAAGATCAGCACTTCCCGGGCACAGTCCGGTAACCGGATCGACCGTGCGCTCAAAAAACGTCCATGCCAGACCGGCATCCGCCCGGTCCGTATCTGCGGGAACGGACACAGTGTCGGCCTTCGCAAGGCGGCAACGGTAATGGACGGATTTCAACAACCGGTAAATTTCACCCTGCGGCGCAACAGCATCACGCATCCGGTCCAGCGACACCGGCCTGCCCACGTCTTTTGACTCCATTTCCGTGAACATGGACAACAGGGCATTTCGCGCCCTTTCATCCTGCACAGCTGCCGAGCGGACGGCCACCACGCAATCCAGCAACCGCCCGGTTCCTGCTATCAGATCCGTCGCCGCATCACCGGATGTCCGGATTTTGCGCGCCCCGTCGAAGGTGAAACCAACGGGAAGATGCAGAATGCCGAACCTGTCAAGACCGTAATATCCGTCCGGATCCGGTGCGGAAACTGTGGCGACTCCCGACTCTGCCAGCCCCGCGATATCCGGCACCGCATCCAGGCAGACCGTTGCCCCCGCAGATATCTTTGAAGGGGAAAAACCGTTTGCGGCTGCGACACAATCCCTGCCCGACAGGGAAAACGGAACACCGGCCGCCTCCAGACCCGAAACAAACGATTGCAGCGCCAAATCTTCCGGTTCCGGCGCATCGACGACCAGGCCCACCAGCCGCCCGTATGGCCGACCTGTGCGCGCATGTATTTCAACCGGCAACGTCGGATACATCCCGCCCGATATCGCCTGAACCGCAAGCGCATCCCCCACAGCGGCGCCATACTCAAAGGCCTGCTTTTCATCGATACCGCCGGTTTCTGCATCGAGAACAAAAACCGATATGGCATCGGTCTCCACCGGAGCACCGACAACATCCACAACCGACGCGCCATCGGCCGGAAGCAGGCGGCCGCCATGCACCTGCAAGACTCCATCCCCGCTTTCCCAGTAATTCGTCGGCACGGACGCCGGAAGCAGGACCAGAACATTCCGGAAACCGGCGGCACGCATACCCCCGGTCCGGTCCACATCCGTTTCGAAAGGCCCGATTGCCGCGGTCAGACCACTTTCACGACAACGCGCACTGCCGATCACGCGACAATAGGCTGCCCGCGCCTCACTGGCTGCCCGCATTCTGAAATAGGGGGAGGCATCTGCATCCAGACGGACCCGGACGACGACTTCGGCAAGTCCACGATAATCCGTCACCAGAGTCCGAAGCATTGCCGCCAATGCGGAATCTGCGGAAATATTGCCGCCGTCTCCATCGCTGAAATCGACGACCAGACCGACCGGAATATTCTGTGAAACCACCGGATCCAGCATGGCAAACAGCACAGACGCCGAAGTTCCCGGACCGATACCCGTTATCAGCACAAGCGCCGGTTTATTTCCGCCGGCAAGCACAGCACGCCAGCCACCCCCGAGGAACAGGGAACCGCCCAGCGCGGTCGCCTTCAGCAACTGGCGGCGGGTTACATTCATTGCAGAATCTCCGTGAAAGTGCGGCGCCATTGTAGCACTCTTGCCCATAAATCGTATGATATGTGTCAATTCGCCCATAATCCCGAACTGCTAGGCTGGTCCGGCCATAGCAACAAGGTTCTGTAACCAGTATCATGACGCGCCCTCCTCTCCGGCCAGAAAAGCGACTCCCCTTGCGGATATTCGGCGATCCTGACAGCAGTCGCGGACCATACCTCCGGGTTTTCGGCTATTTTATCGTTATCACGGTCATCGTATGGGTTGCCGGTTTTCTCGCCTCTCTGCTGCTCGATCATCCATTGCCGGACCAGAACAGGACCGACGAGGCGGTATTTCTGGCACCGTCCTTCGATACCCTCTTTCCCGGCATAGATATGCCCCCGCCTTCCGACAGGCAGCCAGCACCTTCCATGACACAAACCGGCAAAAACCGCCCGGTGCCACTGGCTGCTGGCCGGCGGGTTTTCGCGACCGTCCCCCTGTGGCCGGCCCGGTCGTTTATCTCTCTGCAACGGCACCTGCAGGACATAGACGTCATCCTGCCCGAGTGGTTGACCGTCCCGGCCTCCGGCGACAGGGTTCTGCAAGAGGATCCCCCGCGACAACAGGAAATTGCCGATTTCATTTCCGAAAACGGGCGAGGGCAAACAATATTGCCAACCGTGCGTGGCCTGAACCGGACGCTGAGCGAGGGAAACATCGAACAGCTGGTTCACGCCATGGTCACTGAAACGGCACAGGGCGGATATGACGGGTTGTGCCTGGATCTGGCATGGACACCCCGACAGGCCATCCCCTCCGGTATTTCCCTGATGCGGGAACTGGCGGCAGCATTCGGGCCGGCCGGCAAGCAGACCTGTGTAATCATTGATCTGGCCGGTCGTGACTGGCCACTTCCGGAAATCAACGCGATTGCCGATCTGGTGGTTGTTATTCCCTTTGACCAGCCCGGCCCGTCCGACATTCCTTCGTCGCTGCTTCCGGTTGGCCGGTTTCAGCAGGTGACTGTCCCGCAAATGACTCTTCTGGACCCGCAAAAAACCGTTCTGGCCCTCGGGAACAGTAGTGCTGACTGGGTCAGTAACATGACGGCACCGAAGTTTATTCCCTTTGCCGAGGTTGCCCGCCGTTCCGGTTTGCACAACGAACCGATAAAATTCGACGAAACAGACGGAACATCGACCCTCACCTACATCGATGCACAGGGCAACCGGCACCAGATTGCCGTTCTGGATGCCGTTTCCGCCTTCAACACGCTGGCATTGCTCGGCCCCGTAGAAATCGGCGGTCTGGCCATCATGCCGGTCGGGGCCGAGGATCCCGGACTCTGGCATCTCGTGGGGCGATACGGCCCGGTCGATCCAGTCGCCATCCTGCGCGAGGTGCCCTTGCCGGACTACGTCGGTTACGAGGGGACAGGCGGATTTTTCACCGCTTTCGGGTCCCCCCGGACCGGCATTCGGGATCTGGTTCTGGACCCCGCCGGAAAGCTGGTCGCATCCCAAAGCTACCGCCGGTTGCCGGAAACCTTTACCGTTGCCCGCTGGGGCGGCGACATGCGCAACAGGGTCGTTCTCAGCTTCGATGACGGACCGGACAGCCGGTATACGCGACAGATACTCGATATTCTCGGAGAAACGCATACGCCCGCCGCATTTTTCCTGATCGGCGAACGAGCCATGCAAAACCCGGATGTTGTCCGCCGGATTGTTGCTGACGGGCACGAATTCGGCATCCATACCTTTACCCACCCGAATATCAGCGTGATTTCTCCGGCACGATTAACGCTGGAAGCGAACGCGACACAACGGTTGCTGGCCAGCATTTCCGGCCGCAACACCATCCTGTTTCGCGCCCCTTACGGCGAGGATTCCGAACCCGAAAACGCGGAACAAGTCGAACCGATGAAATTGCTGAGCGCCGAAGGATATATCAGTGCCGGAATCCAGATCGACCCGAGCGACTGGCAAAAACCCGGTGCCGAAGAACTGGTAAAATCGGTTGTCGCACAGACCCTGAAGCAAGGCGGGGGCATAATTCTGCTGCACGATTCCGGCGGTGATCGCACGCAGACCGTAGCCGCCTTGCCACACATCATAGATGCCTTGCGCAACGAGGGGTTCGAGTTCACCTCGCTTGCCACTTTGCTGGGGGCATCCAGGGCAGAAATCATGCCGCCTGCGCAGATATCCGGCGCGATCCCGCCGCTGAAAAAGCGGATCGATACGATTACCTTCACCACTACCCGGGCCATCCTTGCAACGCTGCCCTTTCTGTTTGGCGCCGCGCTTGTTCTCGGCGTCGGGCGCTCGTTTCTGATTGTCGTTCCCGCCCTTTCGCGACGACGGCGCCAACACGCCGGAAATCCGGTATCCCCACCGGTAACGGTCCTGATCCCCGCCTTTAACGAAGCCGCGGATATCCGGAACACGATAGCCGCGGTGCTGGCCTCCGACTATCCCGACTTCCGTGTTATTGTCATTGATGACGGCTCCACCGACAACACCCGCGCCCTGATCGAAGAGGCCCGTCGCGAGGATTCCCGCATCACCCTGTTGACACAAGAGAACATGGGCAAGGCGGTTGCACTGAACCACGGCTATACCAAAGCGGAGACCGATATCATCGTGGCGATCGATGCGGATACGCTTATCCTGCCCGACGCGGTCTCGCACCTTGTTTCCCATTTCGGGGACCGGATGGTCGGCGCGGTCGCGGGAAATGCCAAGGTCGGCAACCGGGTCAATCTGGTAACCCGCCTGCAAGCGGTGGAATATATCACCTCGCAAAACCTTGACCGGCGCGCCTTCGAGCGTTTCAACGCCATCCTCGTCGTTCCCGGTGCAATTGGTGCATGGCGCCGCTCTGCTGTGGTCGAAGCGGGTGGTTACTCGCTACAAACCCTGGCCGAGGATGCCGACCTGACCGCTGCCATTATCCGGAAGGGCTACAAAGTCATTTACGAAGACCGTGCAATCGCGATGACCGAAGCGCCGGAAACCCTTCGCGGACTGATGGGACAACGGCTTCGCTGGACCCTCGGCATCCTGCAGGTCGCCTGGAAACACCGGCGCGCGGTTCTGGAACGAAACGGTATCGGGTTGCTGGCCATCCCGAATATTCTAGTGTTCGGCACTTTACTACCCCTGATCGCACCGGTTGCCGATGTCGTTTTTCTGGTCTTTATCTTGCGCCTGCTGCGCGACATCGTCCAGCATCCCACCATGGTATGGGCCGGTTTCTCGCCCACGGTATTCGCGCTTTACACGGTCTACCTGCTGTCCGATGTGGTGCTGTCGGCTATCGCGTTCCTGCTAGAGCCGAAAGAGGACAAGCGCCTGCTGTTCTGGGTGGTTTTCCAGCGCTTTTTCTACCGCCAGCTTCTGTATATTGCGGTATTTCGGTCACTCTGGAGAGCCATCACTGGCCGCCTGTCGGGCTGGCGCAAGGTCGTGCGCACCGGAGACGTTAGCCTGCCTCTGCCGGATCGGCAGGAAAGACGCAGACAGATCGCTATCGAACATGTTTCCGCAAGGGTTTCTAGCCGGAAAACACCCTACACCCTGACGAAGTCAGCGACCCCACCTCGACCGGATAGTCGGGACGCGGATTAAGGATAATCTCCTGAACCGCCGTGATTTTGCGGGCACATTGGGTAGCCTCGCTGGCGGAAACCCCTTGACCGTCTATATAGATATCAAGCCACGGCAACCCGTTGTAACCGGTGTGACAGGGGCCATTCTGCGGACGGCTCCCGTCGCCACAGACATCCTCTACCACCACATATTTGCGCAACCGTTTCAGATAGAACCGCGTGCCCGCCGGAAAATCGAGCGTCTGGCGTTTGCCGACAATCTTGTGCCCGACCGCAATTGTAATCGGATCACGATACGTGCCTGTTCCACCCGCCCGGCGATGCACAACCGGTTTGGAAATAGCCGTCGACCCCGGGGGGGTATTGTCCCAGTAGCTATAGCCCGTCAGATAAATCCGGAACGCCTTTTCACCATAGGCATTGGTCGAAGTCGATTGCACAGCCCGAGTTGCCGCATCATTGGCCAGAGCGGCTGTCACGCTGCCAATACCCAGAACAACAATCAGCAAAAGGGCCACAACGGACCCCGCCACATTCCCCGAACGGAGTGTCATCTGTGTCTACCTTCTCAATTCAACAGAGGATTGCGCTTGGCCTGCCCTCGGT
>JALSHL010000079.1 GCA_026982255.1 Paracoccaceae bacterium
CTTTACCCTGTTCGAGCGCCTGCTCGATGATTTGCGCAATACGGTGACGACGCAACTGGCGCATGTCCAGATCATGACCCAGGAAGAGCAACAGGAAATGTATGCACAGATGGCCGCAGCGGCGGCGCAGCAGCAGGAGGCGGCGGCCGCGGTTTCGGTGACACCGGCCGGGGATGCAGATCCGGTGCAGCGCGAGGCTCCGGAACTGCCGCCGGGGGTCGATGCCGACGATCCGGCCACATGGTCGAAGCTGTCGCGTAACGACCGTTGTCCGTGCGGATCGGGCAAGAAATACAAGCACTGTCACGGACGGGCCTAGAGCGGCAATTTTTCGCTAAATTGATTCGGATTTGATTCCAATGGGTTGTCGGGGAATTTTGAAGCGGAATCCCCGATTCGGAATAGCATGACACCCTTTGGACACAATTCCGGCTTGGATTCGCCGCATAGATGTGCAAATTAAACTGTGTATTCGCTATATCTGGGTTCGGCGTGCCCGGAAGCGCGCAGATATTGCGTGTGTAGCGAAAATACATCGCCAAAGGTACAACCGCATATTTTTCATGTGGAAAACCGGATTTTTTGGTTTATACTTAACGCGTTAGTAACGTACTTCGTGTCCAAGTCACTCCGCACCTGAATTATTCGAAGGGTAGAACACAGTGTTCTCTGACGATCGGTTTATGACTCTGGCCACCGGATTGGTTCTGGCTGTCGTGGTTGGCACGATAGCCCAGAAAAGCGATACGGTGATGGCTTTTTTCGGCGCGGGAAGTGTCGAAACGGTTCAGAGTGACCAGTTTACAGTGAATGCGGGGCGGGACCAGATTCTTGACATTCAGGCAAACGATACCCTTTCGGGAGAGGTGGTCGTCACACGCGGCCCGTCTTGCGGTTCGGTGCGGACCAACGCCGACGGTTCTGTCGAATACAGCGGTTCGGGTGAATGTTCCGGCGAGGTTGTATTTGCCTACTGTATCAAGAGCGAGGATACCTGCGAGGAGGCCGAAGTAAAGCTCTCGGTTGTCAATCTGCAGCCGGAGACCCCTGCTGTTGTGACCGCGCAGGCCGCGCCTGCGGGCCAGTCTGCGGAACTGGTATTGGAGGACAGCGCAGGAACAGAGGTTGCACAGGCCGCACCGGCGCCGGCTGAAACTGCCGGAACGGCCCCGGCTACAAACCCTGCGGCCGCCTCCGGTGCGGATCGTTTCGTTCCGACCCAGATTCTCGTGAGCGACGAGGGAGAAGACACGACAGTTGTCGGTTTCGGTGTTGCGAATGCCCCCACGTTGTTTGCCCCCGATTTCGAAGAACTGATCCAGCCGCAGGAAACCGTGGACACCCTGCGTCGCAGCGTTGCGGCAGTAGCGCCGTCCCAGATCACGCAGGACGAGAATATTGCGGCGCAGTCCAGCACGGCCTCCCCGTCGCGGATCGCGCTTTCGGGCGGTTCGTTACAGGCCAGCCCGTCGTTCGATACCGATGCGGCTGCTCCGGTAATCGCCATGGCAACACCGAACCAGCCCCGCCCGGGCCTTGCGCCGATGTTGGCGCCTGCCCAGCAGGATGCTCCGCTGGTCCGCGCTCCGGATGTCGATTCCAACACTCCGGTGACTCTGGCTCTGGCAAGCAATACGATAAACGAGGAGCCGGTGACCGTCAGCGATGGGGTGGACCAGCCGACCGGGCTGGCCTCGGCCTCGGCTCCTTTCGGACAGGAGCCGGCAAATCCGCCGGAAAATGTCGATACGCTGAGCGCCGACGCCGGCGATGTGCGGATCGCGGCGGAGGATCCGGCCGACAGTTCCGATATCGTGGTCGAGATGGCCGCGCAGATTTTGTTGCCGGCACCTGACCTGACCCGGTCTCTGGATCGCGGCGACCAGGATTCGCCCGTGGTCGAGGCATTGCTCAGTGACCAGAGTTTTGTTGCCAACCTCGAACCTTCCGAACCGCCGGTCGAAGAAACTGTCGAGGTTGCATCCCTTCCGGCCGCTCCGGCCGTGACCGCAGTTCCCGAAACGCCTGCACCGGCACAAGCCTGTGATGTCCAGATTGGTGCGACTGCCCGTCCGGGAGCCGAGGTCTCCGTATTCGTGGCTTCGCCGTGCCGCGCGGGTGCGGTTGCGACTTTCGAACATGCCGGTCTGTCATTCTCGGCGCGTATGGACGAAAGCGGTTCTTTGTCCGTCACCGTGCCGGCCCTGACCGATGTTGCAACCATTAACGTCACTTTCGAGGACGGTGCCACTGCCCAGTCCCAGATTCAGGTGCGTGACGCGCAAGATGTCGAGCGCATCGCTATTGTCTGGTCCGTGCCCGTTGGTCTCGACCTGCATGCCTACGAAAACGGAGCGACAGAAAAGGATCCCGGCCATGTCTGGGTGGAAAACCCGCGCAAATATCGTGATACGCTTACGGGCGGCGGCGGATATCTGCAGGTGCTCGGCGATCCGGAAATTCCGGGCGGTGTCCTTGCCGAGGTATATTCCCTGCCGACAAACCGTCTCCGCAAGGAAACTACAGTTCAGATGGATTTGAGCATCACCGATACAACCCGCTTCTGCGGTCAGCCAATGCTCCTGAAAACGATCCGCACGCAGAAAAATACCAAGCCCACGGTCCGCTCGTTCAATCTCGCGTTGCCGGAATGCAGTTCTACGGGGAACGTTCTGGTCCTCGAAAACTTCATCGAGGCGATCAGTGTCGCGCGCCGCTAGAGCAACCCCAAACTGTTGAAGCTGCTGTCCCGTTCCTTGCCGATGATGATGTGGTCGTGCAGGGTTATTCCCATTGCTTCCAGCGCAGTTTGAATCCGCGTGGTCATCTGGATATCCGCCGCGGAGGGGGTCGGGTCGCCTGATGGATGGTTATGCACCAGAATAAGTGCCGAGGCGTTCAGTTCCAGCGCTCTCTTGACCACCTCCCGCGGGTAGACGGGGACGTGATCAACAGTCCCCTTGGCCTGCTCCTCGTCCGCGATCAGAATGTTTTTGCGATCCAGATAGAGGATACGGAACTGTTCGGTTTCGCGATGGGCCATCGTGGTTTTGCAATACTCCATCAGTGCCGACCACGAGGTCAGGGCGTCACGGCCCAGCACCCGCGCCTGACCCAGACGATGCGCGGCGGCCTCGACGATTTTCAATTCCTGCACCACGGCGGGACCGGCCCCCTGCACCTGTGTCAGGCGAGCCGGCGGAGCGGAAATCACGCGGTTGAAATCACCGAATACCGCCAGAAGCTGCTTGGCCAGCGGTTTCACGTCGCGGCGCGGGATGGCGCGAAACAGCAGCAGCTCCAGCAATTCGTAGTCATCCAGCGCCGCTCCGCCCGCCCGCATAAACCGTTCCCGCAGACGGGTGCGGTGGTTGTGATAGTGGGGTTTGGCCGGAGCTGGTGCAAACAGGACCGGCGTGCAGTTTTCCGGATCGAACAGACCGGGTGGCGGGGCCTCGGCAAAATAGTGGGAGCTCGGTTTCTTCATGCCGCCGAGCCTGCAGCCCGATGGTTAAAATCCGGTTAACCCCAGGTGGGGTGAAATTTTCCGGCGGGCGACAGGGTGAAAATCTCGCAGCCATCCTCTGTGACGCCGATCGAATGTTCGAACTGCGCCGACAGGGATTTGTCCCGCGTCACCGCAGTCCAGCCATCCGCCAGCACTTTGGTGCTGTAGCGCCCGAGGTTGATCATCGGCTCGATGGTAAAAAACATACCGGCCTCTAGCACAGGTCCGGTGCCCGGCTTGCCATAGTGCAGCACGTTCGGCGCCGAATGGAACACCTGCCCCAGCCCGTGCCCGCAGAAATCGCGCACCACCGACATGCGGTAGCTTTCCGCGAATGTCTGGATGGCGTGGCCGATGTCGCCAAAGGTATTGCCGGGCTTCACAACGTCGATCCCCTTCATCAGGGCGTCATGGGTAATGTCGATCAGCCGCTCCGCCTTGCGCGAGAGTTTTCCGGCCACATACATGCGGCTGGTGTCGCCATACCAGCCGTCCAGAATACAGGTCACGTCGATATTCAGGATGTCGCCGTCCTTCAGCCGCTTGTCCGACGGGATACCGTGGCAAACCACATGGTTCAGCGAGATGCACGAGGCATGTTGATAGCCGCGATAACCGATGGTTGCCGAGGTTGCGCCGTGATCCTCGATATAGTTCTGGATCAGGCTGTCGAGTTCCAGCGTGCTGACCCCCGGCTTCACATGCTCGATAATCATATCGAGCGTCTCGGCGGCCAGACGGCCTGCCTTGCGCATGCCCTCGAAATCAGCCTCTTCGTATATCAGGATGCCATCCCTGTTCAGGTGGCCCCGTGTCTGACCTGCCATGATGCGGGCCTCC
>JALSHL010000080.1 GCA_026982255.1 Paracoccaceae bacterium
TTCATCGGTCGGGATATCAATCTGGCTTCCGGCGGCGATATCGGCCGCAACCGCCAGCCCTATGTGATCGACCCCGCGGCGGGGCTGACCGAGGAGGCATTGCAGGAACTGTGGAATGCTGCGCGGATCGATATAAGCGTGGGTGATACCATCGAAATTGCCCGGCGGGACGATATCGATATCGAGGCGACCGGCAACCTTGTTGCCATCGGTGCCGGCGATGTGTTGATCGGGTCGGAAATCGCGATTGCCGTTCTGACCGCTACGGCCGGAGGCGATCTTCGCATCAAAAGCGCAGACGCCCTGACGAGAGGCACGGGCGGAAACCTGCCGCATATTCTGGTTGGTCAGGATATCGTACTGGAAGCCGCGGGCGGCGGTATCGGCGCTCTGGGCGAAGCCTTGCTGCTTTCGCAAGGGCAGGGCGGCTCGCTGACCGCGCGGGCCGAGGGCGATATCCGTCTGGTCGCTGTGACAGGCGATCTGCGCGTGTCCGAAATATTCTCGGAAGGGGGTGTCGTTCTTACGACTCTTGAAGGAGACATTCTCGAGGCATCGAACGATGATGGTATCAATATTCTGACGGACAACCTTGTGCTGCTGGCTTCGGGGTCCATCGGGGCCGGAGACAGCCCGCTGGATGTCGAGATGTTCGGCGGTAGCGGCAGCCTGTCTGCCGTGGCGTTGGCCGGGGATCTGGACCTGCGGGTTGTCGGGGATACGGGTGCGGGTATTGTCGGTGCTGCCAATGGCGATGTGCGTCTGGAGATTTCGGAGGGCAATCTTACCCTTGTCGGCCTTACGGATCCGGCTCTTGCTGATCTCTTTGGCCCCGAGGTGCAGGTCGAGGGCGGTGTCGAGGCAGAACTGGGCGGTCTGGACCTCCTGATACCGGAGGTCACGCAAGGCGGGTTTGCCACGCTGCTTCCGGGTTCGTCGGGCGCTCCTGCTTCGGGTGGAAGCCCTGATTTCGGAGTGATTCCCGCGCTCACCTCGGGAGGGTATCTGGAACTGACAGTAGAGGGCAGCGTGATCGGACGCGCGGATACCGGTCTGGACATCCGGGCGGTCGAGGGCGCAGAGGTCTGGGTTGCCGGTGATTTCGGAGCGGCCGACAATTATATTCTCAGCCATATCAGCGACGGGTTACAAAGCACCGACGGGGCCACCTTCTCGCTGCGCGACCAGAACCGTGATGACTCGGTGGCGGTTAACGCCTGGCTGGCCAATATCGGTGAACTCGACCTGCAACGTATCAACCTGACGGCAGGCGAAAGCATCGTGCGGCTGATCAACACGGGTGGTGATCTGAACCTTTCAGCAGATACATGGCTGCGCGGTGGCGAGGTCTGGCTGGCTGCTGTCGGCGAGGACGCTTCGGGGGCGGGTGCGGATATCCGTTTGCGCGGCCAGCCGTTGATCGATGCGACCGATGTGCGTTTTTTGAGCCAGAACACCATTTGGCTGGAGAACGATGGCGGCCTGACCATGGACAGTGGCGATCTCGGCCTTGTGGGCAGCATAATGCGCGCAGCCAACGGCTGTGCGGGCTGTGGCCGTATTGTTGTGGCCGAGGGGGACCTGCAAATTCTGAGCGAAAATTTTGTCGAACTGGCCGAGGTCGATGTGGCGCAAGGCAGCTTTAATGCCCAGGTCGTCGGCATCGGGCAGATCGAGATCGACAGCCTTGTGGCTGACAGCGCCTATCTGACCACACAATTGGGCGATCTGGTGATCAGTCAGGCCAATGCCCGGATATTTGAAGCCGATATAACCGGTTCGGTTCGCACGGGGCGTTATGAAATCGGCGAGGCAATTGTGCTCGACGCTGCGGGCACCCTTGGTGGAGGTATCGGTCTTCCTGTCGTTATTTCGGCAACGCAGGCCGGAAGTCCGGAAATCGACCTTTCCGGCATGCTGGGAATGTACATCGAACTGGAAGAAGGCCTGCGTTACTCGGTCAATTCTCTGACAACCGGTGCAACTGGCATGGGAATTACGGTTTTGGCCGACGGGGTTGGTGCTGGTGGCGGGCTTACTCTGGGAACAGTCGAAAGTGCGGGGGCAGATGTCTTTGTTCGTGCCGACAGCCTGTTGCTGGCCGGAGAATTGAACAGCAACGGCGGCGATGTGACCCTGATGGCGCAACAGGGCGGGCTGGCAATGGACGAATACACCATGATTGATGCCGGAACTGGCTCGATTACGCTCGCTTCTCTGGGCGATATGGTGCTGTCGTCTCTGGTAACCTACGGGTTCGATTCCGAGATTAACCTGACCACAACCGGTGTGCTGAGCAGCGTGGCGGCAAATGCCACGACTGTTGCAGCGCCCATTGGCACCAGCCGCGGGGTGATACAGGCGGGATCGATCGAGACCAGCAGCCCCGGCGGGTTTTGGGTAGATGTGGCCAGTCTCGATGTTCTGGTCGAAACCGGCGATCTGCATCTGATTTCCACCATAAACGATGTGGAAATATCCTCTCTGGTAAACCTCGGAGGCGGGGATATCGAGTATATGGCGCTGGGCAGTGTGACGCTGGCCGATGCCGATCTGGTTTCGGGGGATGGTGCATTGGTTCCAGCCGGAAATATCAGTATTGCCTCGGCCTACGGGAACATCTCCGGCGCCATTGCCACGCTCGCGGGCGAGCAGGTTTCCCTGCTGGCGCTGGGCGGTTCTCTTGGCACCGGTGGCGCACCATTGCGCCTGCCGGCCTCTTCTGTCGGCACGCTCAGGGCGCTGGCGCAGGGGGAAATTGCCCTTGACGTGGCCGGTGATCTGGATGCCGAGGTTGTTCTCAGCGAAACCGATGTGGTCAGTCTGCGTGTCGATGGCGCCCTTGATGTCGCCCAGATCGGCGGCACGGGCACGATCTCGATTACAGCAGATTCTTTCCGCGGCAACCAGGTCGTCGAGGGCGATATTTTCGCCTCGACCCCCGATATTAGCGGCCTGACATCGCCAAACCTGTACCGCGATATGATAGCGGGCCCACAGGCCACCCTGCGTATCCGGGATACGGAAGTAAACCAGCCGTCCCGTCGCGCGCTGTTGTTGCGCCAGTTACGTCGGGCGCTCCGGCTGGGCCTGCTGGTTCCGGCGCAGCTCTCCGCGGGTGCGGTCGGACATCCGGTTGTCCAACTTTTCTGGACGCCTGACGGTGTCCTGCCGCAAGATTCTCCGGTAGCGGGGGGAAGCTGATAATGTTGCCGAGCAGAGTATGTAGCGCCTGTCTGGCCACGCTGCTAACCGGACTACCTGCGGGTGTTGCGGCCCAGACCCTGCCCCCTTCCGACGCTGCTGCGGCGCTGGCGGCACTTTCGGCGGGGGCGCAGCCCGCGCAGACAACGGTGCAGGAACGCAAGCCGGTTTCGTTCATTCTGCACGAAGTGATTCTGGCCGGCCCTTCCGGCTATTTCTCCCCGGAACGGCTACAGGCCGTGATGGCCCCCTTTATTGGAACCAGGATTACCACTGCCGATGCGGATGTGCTGGCCTCGGCCATTAATGAACTCTATGCCGCCGAAGGGATCAGCTTTGCGCAGGCCTGGGTTGTCGGAGCGGATCCTGCCCGCGGTGTGGTTACGCTGGAATTGTTCGAGGCCCGCCTCGGCCGGATTGTTACCGTTTCCCGGCGTCTGTCCGAGGCTTATCTATCCCGACGGCTCGGGTTGCATACCGGAATTCTGGCCGATACGCGGTTGATAGGCGAACGGCTGGAACGGCTGTCGCTGACCGATGGTTTGCTGGCCGATGCCGGCTTTTCGCCTGGCGCCGAACCTGGCACAACAGACCTGACAATCCGTTTTGCAGAGCCTCCGGCCGTACAGGGTTCGGTCAATATCGACAATTACGGGACCGATCCGGAAAATCCGCGTTTCACCGGAAAGCTGGTGTTCAACAGTCCGGCCGGAAGCGGGGATACGCTGGCATTCAACATGCTGCTTGACCGGAATGTGCATTGGCTGAATGCCAGCTATATTCGACCGGTCGGTTCGGAAGGCACAAAGCTGGGGGTGAGTCTGTCCGGCGAATGGGAAATCGCTGACAGCAGTCTCAATCGCGAAGGGCTTGAACAGTCCCTAACGTTCGATGTTTCGCATCCGCTTGTGCTCAGCCCGGAAAAAACGCTCTGGCTGGTTGCCTCGATCGAGGCTTTCGACGATCAGGCCTCCATATTGAATATTGCCAGCAGGGACCAGTCCGGTCTGGCCTTTTCGCTGGCGCTGACCGGTGGCTATAATCCGGTGGAGGGTCGCGATCTGGCAGCATCCTGGAGTGTCGGTGTTATTAGCGGGCTGTATGATGACGGGATTGCCGG
>JALSHL010000081.1 GCA_026982255.1 Paracoccaceae bacterium
ATCGTGGCGTTGGTGGTCTGGGTCTTGGTGCTGGTTGGCTAGGTGCCCCGGATTATCGGGGCGGATTCGAACATTACCGAAATGCCGATGAAAACGGCGACGCTGGCGGCACCTATCTGCACGGCCAGCAGCAGGCGCGAGGCGGCGGATTCGGCGAGTTTAAGCGGCCAGCTCGCGGCGAAGGTCAGGGTGGCCATGCCGAGGATGGACCCGATGCCGAACACAAGGATATAGACTATCGCGGTCAGGGCGTTTTGCGTGGCAGCGGCGGCGAGCGCCACCAGTCCGGCGGAGCCGGCCGCGCCGTGGGCCAGTCCGATGGCATAGGCACGGAAAGAGAAACCCTTGTGGGTATGCTCGTGCGGGTCGTTTTCATGCGCGACGGTTGCGCCCTGATGGCTGTGGGCGTGGAAGTGCCGCACGCCGTCGCCGTGGTCATGCACATGGAAATGGACGCGGGCCTTCCAGAGTTTGCGGAACAGGTGCAGGCCAAGGCCGATCAGCATGATACCGACGGCGAATTCCATACCGGCGGCGAGGCGTTGGGTGATGATCGCGCCGAACAGGATCACCGGCAGCGAGATGACGAACAGGGTGGTGGTGTGCCCCATGCCCCAGCTTGCCCCCAGCAGCGCCAGCCGTTTCGGCGAGGCCTTGCCCGAGGAGGCCAGCGTGCCGATAGCCGCCAGATGGTCGGTTTCGAAGGCGTGCGCCATGCCGACCAGAAAGCCCAGAACCAGAAAACTTTCCACTTGATGCTCCTAGAGGTGGCGTTCGGTGATTCACCTGTTGCGGATCGGTTTCTACGCAGTTTGCAGCGGTGTCAATAGGGCCTAGACGTCCAGTTCCACCCAGATCGGCACATGGTCGGAGGGGCGTTCGCGGCCGCGCATCTCGCGGTCTATCCGGCAGTCCTGCAGCCGGTCGGCGGCCTGCGGGGTCAGAAGGAAATGGTCGATGCGGATGCCGTTGTTGCGCTGCCATGCACCGCGCTGGAAATCCCAGAAGGTATAGTTTTCCGGCGTGGCATTCAGGGCGCGGAAGGCGTCGGTGAAGCCGAGGTTCAGCACCTTGCGGAAAGCCGCGAGGCTTTCGGGGCGGAACAGCGCATCGCCCCACCAGTCGTCGGGGTGTGCGGCGTCCTCGGGCTGCGGGATGATGTTGTAGTCGCCGGCCATCAGGGCGATTTCTTCGGATTTCAGCAATGCCTGCGCGCGGCAGTGCAGGCGCTCCATCCATGCCAGTTTATAGTCGAATTTCGGCCCCGGCACCGGATTGCCGTTCGGCAGATACAGGCCACAGATGCGCACGGTGTTGATGGTGGCCTCGATCCAGCGGGCCTGCTCGTCGGCCTCGTCACCGGGCAGGCCGCGTTGCACGTCCTCGATCGGGTGTTTTGACAGGATGGCGACGCCGTTGAAGCTCTTCTGGCCGTGGGTCTCGATGTTGTAGCCCAGATCCTCGATCGGTTCGCGGGGGAAGTTCCCGTCGATGGACTTGATTTCCTGCAGCAGCACCACGTCCGGCGCGGTTTCCTGCAGCCAGTCGAGCAGGTTGGGCAGGCGGGCCTTGATCCCGTTGATGTTGAACGAGGCGATTTTCATGGGCGCGCGGTCCTTTTGCTGGTTCGGAGCATTGATAAGGGGTAGGAAAGGAATTGGAAACCTTTGAGTGATAGTCGGGACTGATGAGCAGGGTGCAGACATTTATCCGTGTGTTGGGGGAACGCAATACCGGCACACGGGCGATGATACAGATGATGCGGGCGCAGGCCGGTGTGCGGATGTTCCCGGCGGGCGAGGGCGGTCCGGGTGATCCGCCGGAACTGGCGGGGCTGAAAGCGCAGGTGGAGGCGATAGACGCCCCGTGGCGGGCGGTTTACCGGGATGCGCTGCGGGATATGGTTCTTGCGCGGGCCTGTCCGGTGAAGATGTGGAAGCACGGGCGGATTGTGCCCGATCCGGCCTTTGCGGAGAAGCGGGCGCATCTGGTGTTTTGTGTGCGCGATCCCTATTCGTGGGTGATCTCGCTGGCGAAAAACCCCTATCACCTGCGCGGCCCGATGCCCGCGACGCTGGCGGAGTTTGTCGCGCGGCCGTGGCTGACCATGGGGCGGGACAATATGGATGCGGTGCTGGAGTCGCCGCTGGAGTTGTGGAACGGCAAGAACCGTGCCTATAGGGATTTCGCGATGGAGGGTGTGCCGGTGGAGGTCGTGCGGTTCGAGGATTTCGTGGTGGCGCCGGAGCGGGAAGTCATGCGGGTGCTGGATGCCTTCGGCGTGGCACACGAGGGGGTCGCGCGGCTGGAGCAATCGACCAAGGACGGGCGTTCGGCAGAGGAGCTTGCGACGTATTACGCGCGCGAGGGCTGGACGGGGTGGCTGACCCGCGATGTGGTGGCGGCGATCAATGCGCGGGTGGACTGGGACGTGGCGGCGGCCTTCGGCTATGCGCGGCGCGATCCGGCGGATTTTCCGGTGCGCTTGAGCCGCGCGGTGGCCGCCGGTATGCGGGCGCGTATCGGCCGGATGGGGGGTTAGATGGAGAAACTGGTGCCGCAGCCGCAGCTGGAGGTGGCGTTGGGATTGTCGATCACGAAACGCGCGCCGATCAGTTCCTCGGAATAGTCGATCACGGCGTTGGACAGGAACGGCAGCGAGACCGGATCGACCAGCACCTTGATGCCGTCCCGTTCGATCACAAGATCCTCGTCGGTCGGGTTGTCCAGTTTGATGTCATACTGGAAACCGGAACAGCCGCCGCCCTCGACCGCGACGCGCAGGCATTTGGCCTCGGCGTCCTCGGTGATCTCCGCAATGCGCGAAAAGGCGCGTTCGGTGACTTTGGGGGGTAGGGCAAGCTCCATCTTCCAGACCGTCCTTGATTGCTGTAATGACAGGAATGTAGGCGCGAGAGGCCGCCGGAACAAGAGTGGAGCCGCATGATGCGCGCAATTTACGCAAGTGACCCGCAACAAAGCCGCGGGCGGCTGTTCGACGAGGGCGGCTCGGCGCACCGCTCCGCCTTTCAGCGGGACCGCGACCGGATCATCCATTCCAGCGCCTGGCGGCGGCTGAAACACAAGACGCAGGTGTTTGTCGAACACGAGGGCGACTATTTCCGCACCCGCATGACCCATTCCATCGAGGTCGGACAGGTTGCGCGCACCATCGCCGGCGTTCTGGGGCTGGATATCGACCTGACCGAGGCGGTGGCGCTGGCGCATGATCTGGGGCATACGCCCTTCGGCCATACGGGCGAGGATGCGCTGGATGCCTGCATGGCGGATTTCGGGGGCTTCGACCACAACGCGCAGGCGGTGAAGATCGTGACCTCGCTGGAGCGGCACTATGCGGATTTCGACGGGCTGAACCTGACATGGGAAACGCTGGAGGGGATTGCCAAGCACAACGGGCCGGTGACGGGGGATCTGCCGGTGGCGCTGGCGGAATACAATGCGCGCCACGATCTGGAGTTGCACACCTATGCCAGTGCCGAGGCGCAGGTGGCGGCGCTGGCCGACGACATTGCCTATAACAACCACGATCTGGATGACGGGCTGCGGGCGGGGCTGTTCACGGTGGAGGATATTTGCGCCCTGCCGATTGTCGGGCGCTGTTTTGCCGAGGTGGACGCGAAATACCCCGATCTGGATGCGGAGCGGCGGCGCTACGAGGCGTTGCGGCGGGTGTTCGGGGTGATGGTGGAGGATGTGCTGGTCGAAAGCCGTGGGCGGCTGGGGGACAGCGGTGCGAAATCGGCGCAGGACATCCGCGATCTGGGGGCGCCGGTGATCCGGTTTTCGGATGCGTTGTTTGCGGACCTGAAGGTGATCCGCGCCTTTCTGTTCGAAAACATGTATCGCCACTGGAGCGTGCGGCGGATGCGGCGCAAGGCGGCGAAGATCGTCGAGGAGATTTTCGGGATTTTCATGGACGATCCCGGCATGCTGCCGCCGGAGTGGGAACAGGCCGCGCAGGGCGACAGGGCGCAGCGTGCGCGGGTCATTGCCGATTATCTGGCCGGCATGACCGACCGCTTTGCCCTGCAGGAACACGCCAAACTTACCGATATGAATCTCAAAAGCTGAGGCGTTTCTGAAATGTGTTGATTTATGCGGCCCGAGCCATTATTTGCACGCCCATGAATCACGGGGGCTGAAATTCCCTCTCTGGCGCAAGGAAATGCATTATGGGTAAGGAAAAATTCGAGCGTACGAAACCGCACGTCAACGTTGGCACGATTGGTCATGTTGACCACGGGAAGACGACACTGACGGCGGCGATCACGAAGCAGTTCGGCGAGTTCAAGGACTA
>JALSHL010000082.1 GCA_026982255.1 Paracoccaceae bacterium
GGAGGTGATGCCGTCCGACTACTGGCGCTGGTGGTTGCTGAGCAATGCACCCGAAAGCGCCGACAGCGATTTCACTTGGGAAAGTTTCCAGGGCGGGATCAACAAGGATCTGGCCGATGTGCTGGGAAATTTCGTGTCGCGGGTGACGAAATTCTGCCGCTCGAAATTCGGCGAGGTGGTGCCGGAGGGCGGCACCTATGGCGAGGCCGAGGCCGCTGTGACCGCCGAGATCGGCAAACGGCTGGCGGCCTATCAGGAGCATATGGAGGCCATCGAGATCCGCAAGGCGGCGGCAGACCTGCGCGCCATCTGGGTGGCGGGCAACGAGTATCTGCAGGCCGCCGCACCGTGGAGCGTGTTCAAGACCGACCCGGAGGCCGCGGCGGCGATGGTGCGGTTCGCGCTCAACCTGATCCGGCTGTATGCGATTGTGTCGGAACCGTTCATTCCCGACGCCAGCGCGAAAATTCTGGCGGCGTTGAAGGTGGAGGATGCCGGCTGGCCCGATGACCTCGACGCGGCAATGCAGGCGCTGCCGGCCGGACATGCGTTTGAAACCCCCGATGTGCTGTTCGCCAAGATCTCCGACGAGCGGCGCGAGGAGCTGGAAGCGCAATTCGCAGGGGAGAGCGCCGCGTGACCTACAAGGTGACATGCCATTGCGGCGCCGTGGAACTGGCGGTGGATTTCCCCGACGGGCTGACCAATCTGAAACGCTGCAACTGCTCGATATGCCGTCGCAAGGGGGCGATTATGGCCTATGCTGCGGGGGAAAACGTGACGCTGGTGAAGGGGGAGGACGTGCTGACGACCTACAGTTTCCACACCCACGCAGCGCAGCACCATTTCTGCTCGGTCTGCGGGATTTACACGCACCACCGCCCGCGGTTCGATCCCGCACTGGTCGGGATCAATACCGGCTGTATCGAGGGGGTCACGCCGGAGGATGTGGCGGATTACGAATTGCTGGACGGGGTGAATCACCCGATGGACGCAAAAAGCTGACACGGCGCTTTACAATACCCCGCGAACAGCTATTTTCCCCCTGCCTGCCCGCTTGGTGAAATTGGTAGACACAAGGGACTTAAAATCCCTCGACCGTCAAGGTCATGCCGGTTCAAGTCCGGCAGCGGGCACCAGACCGGCCAGCATATTGCCACCCTACCCCGTATAGGTTTCGTCGAAGGCGTATCCGGCAGAGCGCACGGTGCGGATCGGGTCGACCTCTCCCTTGCGCTTCAGAGCCTTGCGCAGGCGGCCGATGTGGACATCGACGGTGCGGGCCTCGACGTAAATGTCCTGCCCCCAGACACGGTCCAGCAGTTGTTCGCGGCTGTAGACACGGCCCGGACGCTGGAGCAACACGTCGAGCAGGCGGAACTCGGTCGGTCCGAGTTTTATGTCACGGTCGCCGCGGCGCACGCGCATGGTGTTGCGGTCGAGGGTGATGTCGCCGAAACTGGCAACGTCACCGGCAATCGCGGGGTTGGAGCGGCGCAGGACGGCGCGGATGCGGGCGACCAGCTCGCTCATGGAAAAGGGTTTGGTGACGTAGTCGTCGGCGCCGGTGTCGAGGCCGCGCAGGCGGTCCTCTTCCTCGCCGCGGGCGGTGAGCATGATGACCGGCAGGGCGCGGGTGGCCTCGCGGGCGCGCAGGCGGCGGCAGATCTCGACGCCGGAGACATTGGGCAGCATCCAGTCAAGCAGGACAATATCGGGGTCGTTTTCCTCGATCGCCAGCAGGGCCTCGTCGCCGTCCTCGACAATCACCACCTCGAAGCCTTCGGCCCCGAGGTTGTAGTCGAGCAACTGGCTGATTGCCGCCTCGTCCTCGACCACCAAAACCTTGGCTGCCATGACCTAGTCCTCGAAACCCAGGTCCGTACCGACAGCAATAGGTTCGCCCTTCGGCCGCTCGTCGCCCAGCGGCTCCCCTTTGACAACGTAGTAGATCATCTCGGAAATATGGGTGGTGTGGTCACCGATACGTTCAAGGTTCTTGGCCACGAACAGAAGCTGGCTGCCCAGACCGATCATCCGGCTGTCTTCCATCATGTAGGTCACGACCTCGCGGAAGATGGCGTTATACATCTCGTCCAGTTCGGCGTCGCGGTGCCAGATGTCCACGGCCAGATCGGCGTCGCGCCGTGCATGGGCGTCGAGGATATCGGAGAGTTGCCGACGCGTGACTTTGCCCATCTGGATGATGGAGTTCGACACCTTGATCGGCTTGGCCTCGGACAGATAGATGGCGCGGCGGGCGATGTTTTTCGCCAGATCGCCGATGCGTTCCAGCGTCGAGGCGATCTTGATGGCCGAGATAAGGACGCGCAGGTCCTGCGCCATAGGTTGGCGCAAAGCGATGACCTGTGTGGCCAGTTCCTCCAGCCCCACTTCCATATCGTCCAGCACCTTGTCCTTGACGATCACCTCGCGGGCCAGGTCGGCGTCGCGGTTCTTGAAAGATTTGAGCGCCATGGCGAGGAGTTCCTCTACCACGCCACCCATTTCGGAAATCTTTGCCTGGACGGTGACCAGATCATCGTCGAAGGCAGATACAATATGGCGTCCGGTGGTGGTCATGCTGTGCTCTCCTTAGCCGAAGCGGCCGGTAATATAGTCCTGCGTGCGCTGGTCGCTCGGATTGGTGAATATTGTCGAGGTGTCATCGTATTCCACCATGTCGCCAAGATGGAAAAACGCGGTTTTCTGCGACACCCTCGCCGCCTGCTGCATGGAATGGGTGACGATAACAACCGAATAATTGTGGCGCAGTTCGTTGATCAGCTCCTCGATTTGCGCAGTAGCAATGGGGTCGAGGGCCGAAGCCGGTTCGTCCATCAGCAGCACCTCGGGCGCGGTGGCGATGGCGCGGGCAATGCACAGACGTTGCTGCTGGCCGCCGGAAAGCGAGGTGCCCGGGGCGTCGAGGCGGTCCTTGACCTCTTTCCAGATCGCGGCGCGGCGCAGGGACTGTTCCACGACTTCCTCGAGATCGGTCTTGTTGGAGACCAGACCGTGGATGCGCGGACCGTAGGCAACGTTGTCGAAGATAGATTTCGGGAACGGGTTCGGTTTCTGGAACACCATGCCGACCTTGGCGCGCAACTGCACGGGATCGATGGTCCTGGCGTAGATATCCTCGCCGTCGATACGGATGTCACCGGTGATACGGCAGATGTCGATGGTGTCGTTCATCCGGTTCAGACAGCGCAGGAAGGTGGACTTGCCACAGCCGGACGGTCCGATGAAGGCGGTCACGGTGTTGTCGAGGATATCGACGGTAACATCCTTGATCGCGTGGTTGTCGCCATAGAAAACATCCACGTTCTTCGTGGAGATTTTCACCTTGTCGCCGGTTGCGGTTTGTTCGTTCATGTCGGTTTCCATTTTCATATCTAAACCCTTTACCAGCGGCGCTCAAAGCGTTTTCGCAGGAATACGGCGAGGCCGTTCATCAGGATCAAAAAGACGATCAGTGTCAGGATGGCGGCCGAGGTGCGGGCCTCGAACGCGCGTTCGGGGAAATCGGACCAGCGATAGATCTGCACCGGCAGCACCGTGGCGGAGTCGGTAACGCCCGACGGGATATCGACGATAAAGGCCACCATGCCGATCATGATCAGCGGTGCGGTCTCGCCCAGCGCGCGGGCCATGCCGATGATGGTGCCGGTCAGGATGCCGGGCATAGACAGAGGCAGAACATGATGGAATGCCGTTTGCAGTTTCGAGGCTCCGACCCCGAGCGCCGCATCGCGAATGGAAGGCGGCACCGCGGCAATCGAGGCGCGCGAGGCGATGATAATCGTCGGCAGGGTCATGACTGCCAGCACCAGCCCGCCGGCCAGCGGGGCCGAGCGCGGCACGCCGAAGAAATTCAGGAACACCGCCAGACCGAGTAGGCCGAAAACGATCGACGGCACAGCGGCGAGGTTATTGATGTTCACCTCGATAAAGCTGTTGATGGTGTTCTTTTTGGCAAACTCTTCCAGATAGATCGCGGCGGCAACCCCGATGGGGAAGGCGATCAGGATGGTAACCAGCATGGTCCAGAACGAACCGACAGCGGCCCCCCAGATACCGGCAAGCTCCGGTTCGCGGCTGTCTCCGGCAGTGAAGAAACGGGTGTTGAACACGATGTCCACGCGGCCCTGCGAGTTCAGGGTTTCGATCAGCATGGCCTGAATGTCGGTGACCTTGCGCAGGGCCTCGGGCGTGTCATAGACCAGCGTTTGCCAGTCGGCAGGGGCGTAGGTGCCCTCGGCCAGATCGCCG
>JALSHL010000083.1 GCA_026982255.1 Paracoccaceae bacterium
TGCCGGTTTTTTCTTCGCGGCCGGTTTCTTGCGCTTGCCCTTGGTGGCCGCCTTGGCATTCACCAGCTCGATCGCGTCTTCCAGCGTGATGTCGGCCGGTTCCGTGCCCTTGGGCAGGGTGGCGTTGATCTTTTCCCACTTCACATAGGGGCCGTAGCGCCCGTCCATGACGTTGAGCGCGCCGCCGTCCGGATGTTCGCCCAGCTCGCGCAGGGGTTTTGCCGCCGTGCCGCGACCGCCACGGGCGGCTTTCTGCGCGATCAGTTCCACGGCGCGATTCATGCCGATGGTCAGGACTTCTTCGGCGTCCTTGATATTGGCATAGATCTTCGTCTGTTTCGTCTCGCCCTCTGCGGGCGGTTTGGTGTGAACGACGTAGGGGCCGAAACGGCCGATGCTGGCCTCGACCCGGCCGCCCTCGGGGTGTTCGCCGATCAGGCGCGGCAGGGACAGCAGGTCCAGCGCCTTTTGCAGGTCCACCGTCTCCAGATCCATGCCCTTGGGGATGGAGGAGCGCTTGGGTTTCGGGTTTTCCTCGGTTGCCTCGCCAAGCTGCACATAGGGACCGTAGCGGCCGGTGCGCAGGGTGATCGGTTCGCCGTCGTCATTGTGGCCCAGCAGCTTGCCGTCCGGTCCGGCCATATCGCCGCCCTCGACCTCGCCGGAAATCGGGCGGGTGTAGCGACATTCGGGATAGTTGGAACAACCGATGAAGGCCCCGCCCGCGCGCGAGGTGCGCATGGACAGTTTGCCGTTGCCGCAGGCCTTGCAGATGCGCGGATCGGACCCGTCCTCGGTCGGCGGGAACAGATGCGGGGCCAGCACCTCGTTGATTTTCTCCAGCACATCGGTGATGCGCAACTCGGCGGTTTCGTCAATGGCCGCGTGGAAATCCTTCCAGAAGCGTTTCAGCAGCGCCTTGTAGTCCTCGTCCCCTGCGCTGACCCTGTCGAGGTCGTCTTCCAGCGCGGCGGTGAAATTGTAGCCGACATATTGCCGGAAATAGCTTTCGAGGAAGATCGTCACCAGACGGCCCTTGTCCTCGGGCACCAGACGGCCCTTTTCCTTGTGGACATAGCCGCGGTCCTGGATCGTCGTGACGATGGAGGCATAGGTGGACGGGCGCCCGATGCCCAGTTCCTCCATCCGTTTCACGATGCTTGCTTCGGAATAGCGGGGCGGCGGCTGGGTGAAATGCTGCTCCGGCGTGACGGCGCGCTTGTCCATCGGCTCGCCTTCCATGATCTGCGGCAGGGTTTTCTCGTCGTCATCCCCGCGCGCGTCATCGCGCCCCTCGGTATAGACCTTCATGAAGCCGTCGAACTGCATCACCTGTCCGGTGGCGCGCAGGCCGACCTCGCCGTCATCCGAGGCAATCTCGACCGTGGTGCGTTCCAGCCGTGCAGCGGCCATCTGGCAGGCGATGGAGCGTTTCCAGATCAGGTCATAGAGCTTGCGCTGGTCCGGCTCCAGCTTGGCCAGTTTCGACGGGTCCCGCGACATATCGGTCGGGCGGATACATTCATGCGCTTCCTGTGCGTTTTTGGCCTTGTTTTTATACATGCGCGGGCTTTTGGGCACATAATCGTCGCCATAGCGCGCCTTGATGACGTCGCGCGCCGCCATGACGGCCTCGGGCGCCATGTCGATACCGTCGGTCCGCATATAGGTGATGTAGCCAGCCTCGTAGAGACGCTGCGCGGTGGACATGGTTTGCCGTGCGCCGAAACCGAACTTGCGGCTTGCCTCCTGCTGCAATGACGAGGTCATGAACGGAGCGGCGGGGTTGCGGTTGGCCGGTTTGGCCTCGACGCTGACAACTTTCAGGTCGCGCGACTGCACGGCGGCCACGGCCAGTTCGGCGGCCTCGGCGGTTTCGATGTCGAATTTGTCGAGCTTCTTGCCGCCCAGCACGGTAAGGCGGGCCTCGAATTCCTTGCCGCGCGGCGTGGCGAGAGTGGCGGCGACGCTCCAGTATTCCCGGGCCTTAAAGGCCTCGATCTCCATCTCGCGCTCGACAATCAGACGCAGGACGACGGACTGCACACGGCCGGCGGATTTCGCACCCGGCAGCTTGCGCCACAGAACCGGCGACAGATTGAAGCCCACCAGATAGTCCAGCGCGCGGCGGGCCAGATAGGCATCCACCAAAGGCTGGTCCACCTGACGCGGGTTTTCCATCGCGTCGAGAATGGCGGATTTGGTGATGGCGTTGAACACCACGCGCTCCACCTTGGTGGACTTCTTGATGGCGCGGCGTTTGCGCAGGACTTCCTCCAGATGCCAGCTGATCGCCTCTCCCTCGCGATCGGGGTCGGTTGCGAGGATCAGTTTGTTTTCGGGATCGGCCTTCAGCGCATCGACAATGGCACGGATGTGCTTTTGCGAGGTTGTCGGCACATCCCATTTCATCTCGAAGTCATGTTCGGGATCGACGGAGCCGTTCTTGGCCGGCAAGTCGCGAACGTGCCCGTAGGAGGCCAGAACAGTGTAGTCATCCCCCAAATACTTGTTGATGGTTTTCGCCTTGGCGGGGGATTCGACTACTACTACGGCCATCAAAGTTCTCCAGATTCACAGGGAGTCGCGTGGTGCGGGAACATGGTGCGGCACATGGGGTCTTGTCAATGGGTATGTTTTTACGGGGAAAATGTGTGATTTTAAATGTGTCTAGCCTATTTCACACAATATTAAGGTAAAAATACTTGCTTTAATTTCCCGTATTCCTCTACAGTCGGGACAGGACCTTTCCGATATCATAACATTGTGGGAGAAAACGCATGGCACGTATTGTAATCCTGGGCGCGGGCATCGGCGGGCTGCCGATGGCCTATGACATGAAGCAGGAGAAACGGGCAGAAGACACGATTACCGTGATTTCCAACAACCCGTATTTCCAGTTCACGCCCTCCAACCCCTGGGCCGCTGTCGGCTGGCGGTCGCGCGAGGAAATCACTATCGACCTTGCGCCGGTGCTGAAAAAGCAGGGAATCGAATTTATAGCCGACGGCGCGGCAAAGCTGGTGCCCGAGGAAAACAAGGTGGTGCTGGAAAGCGGCCGCGAGGTCTCCTACGACTATCTGGTTATCGCTACCGGCCCCGAGCTGGCCTTTGACGAGATCGAGGGCCTCGGCCCCGAGGGCGGCTTTACGCAGTCGGTCTGCTCCATCGATCACGCCATGGACGCGCAGGGCGGCTGGGAAGATTTCTGCAAGACCCCCGGCCCGATCGTGGTCGGCGCCGTTCAGGGGGCATCCTGTTACGGTCCGGCTTATGAATTCGCCATGATCATGGATACGGAACTGAAGAAGCGCAAGATCCGCGACAAGGTGCCGATGACCTTCGTGACCGCCGAGCCTTACGTCGGACACCTCGGTCTGGGCGGTGTCGGCGACACCAAGGGCCTGCTGGAATCCGAGATGCGCGACCGCGATATCAAATGGATCACCAACGCCAAGGTGAACAAGGTCGAGGACGGCAAGATGTTCGTCAGCGAGTTGAACAAGGACGGCTCCGTTGCACAGGAACACGAGCTGGAGTTCGGCTACTCCATGATGCTGCCGGCCTTCCGCGGTATTCCGGCGGTGCGCGACATCGAGGGGCTGGTCAACCCGCGCGGCTTCATCATCGTCGATGAGCACCAACGCAACCCGACGTTCAAGAATATCTACTCGGTCGGCGTCTGTATCGCCATCGCCCCGCTGGAGGCTACTCCGGTTCCGGTTGGTGTTCCGAAAACCGGCTATATGATCGAATCCATGGTGGCTGCCGCCTCCGGCAACATCGGTCAGGAACTGCGAGGGCAGGAACCGACGCACGAGGGGACATGGAACGCCTTCTGTCTGGCCGATTTCGGCAACAGCGGCGTGGCTTTCCTTGCGCAACCGCAGAACCCGCCGCGCAACATGAACTGGGCGTCGCAGGGCAAGTGGGTCCACTGGGCGAAAATCGGTTTCGAGAAATACTTCCTGCGCAAAATCCGCAAGGGCCAGTCGGAGCCGTATTTCGAGAAAGCCGTTATGTCGATGCTGAAAGTGACACGGCTGAAAGGCAAGTAAACCGATCGAAACACCAAAACCCCTGCCTCGCGACGGGGGTTTCTTTTGTCACACGGCAGGTTTCACAAGTTCGTGTATGAATTTGCAATTCCCGTTGGGCTCCTTAGGGCGTAGACCTATAAATCAGAATGTGTTTCAAGATATGAAACAGGGAGGTTTTCATGTCTGGAACATTTTGGTTAACGGAAGAACAATTCAGCAAAATCAAGCC
>JALSHL010000084.1 GCA_026982255.1 Paracoccaceae bacterium
TCCAGTATCTGCGCCTGAATGGTCACATCCAGCGCCGTTGTCGGCTCGTCCGCAATCAGCACCTTGGGATCGCAGGCCAGAGCGATGGCGATCATCACCCGCTGGCGCATCCCGCCGGAAAACTGGTGCGGGAAATCCTTCAACCGGCTGGCCGCATCGGGAATCCCGACCAGTTCCAGCAACTCCACCGCACGGGCGCGGGCCTGCTTCTTGTTCATCCCCAGATGCTCGCGCAGCGGCTCCATCAACTGGAATCCGACCGTAAACACCGGATTGAGCGAGGTCATCGGATCCTGAAAGATAAAACCGATCTGCCCGCCACGCAGCTTGCGCAACTGTTCGGGCGTCATGGCGCGCACGTCCTGCCCGTCATAGGTGATTTTGCCGGTCACGATCTCGGCAGGGGGCGAGGGCAGCAGCCCCATCAGCGACATCATGGTCACCGACTTGCCCGAACCGCTTTCGCCGACAACACCAAGCAACTCGCCCGGCCTGAGCGAAAAACTGACACCGTTCACCGCGTGAACAACACCGTCGCGCGTGTTGAACACGGTCTTTAGATCCGCCACGTCCAGAATCGTGGCGCCTGAGTCGAGCATACGATGCTCCCTGTTGTCTTTTTGCCCTCATTGACTTTCGGGGCAAATTGCCGGACATTTTTGTCCAAATGATTAAAATCAGTTAACACCAAGAAACCGGTTTCGACAATCCTGAATTTGCGCCGGATACGCGATTTTTTCAGGAAAAGGCGAGGCTTACCCGGGGGAACATATGCCGGAAACCTATACAGCGCAGGAGATGCTGGCGAAACTCGTTGCCTTCGACAGCGTTTCCGCCAAATCCAACCTGCCGGTCATCGAATTCATCCGCGACTATCTGGCGGGCTGGGGAATCGAATCGACCCTCGTGCCCGATGAAACCGGCCGGAAAGCCAACCTCTATGCCCAAATCGGGCCGGATGTGGCGGGCGGCGTGGTGTTGTCCGGCCATACCGACGTGGTGCCGGTCACGGGGCAGGCGTGGGACAACGATCCCTTCGTGCTGACCGAAAAGGACGGCAAGCTGTATGGTCGCGGCTCCTGCGACATGAAGGGGTTCCTTGCCATCGCCCTGTCGCTGGTGCCGGAAATGGTCGCCGCCGGCCTGAAATACCCGATCCAGTTCGCCTTTTCCTATGACGAGGAGGTCGGCTGCATCGGCGCGCCCTTCATGATCGCCGAAATGGTCGAAAAACTGCCCCGCGCCCGCGCCGTGATCGTCGGCGAGCCGTCGATGATGCAGGTGGTCACCGGCCACAAGGGCGCCAGCGGCTTTACCGTCCATGTCCACGGCTTCGAGATCCATTCCAGCCTGATGCACGAGGGGGTCTCCGCCACCATGACCGCCGCGCGGCTGGTCGAATGGCTGCGCCAGCGGTTCGAGGAGGAAAAGGCCAAAACCCCCGATCCGCTCGATGCGATCTTCGAGCCGCCCTTCACCACTTTCCACGTCGGTATCCTCAAGGGCGGCACCGCGTCGAACATCACGGCCAAGGATGCGTTCTTTACCGTCGATATCCGCTGCCCGCCCTCGCAGGACCCGCAATACTGGCAGGACCGCTTCACCGAATACGCCGCCGAAGTCGAGGCCGAAATACAGGCAATCCGGCCCGAGGCCTCCATTCGCGTCGTCCCGCGCAGCATCAACCCGCCGCTGAAACCGGAAAGTGACGGTGCGGCAGAAGTCTTCGCGCGCCAGATTACCGGTGACAACGCCACACATGTGGTGTCTTATGGCACCGAGGCGGGCCAGTTCCAGCGCGAGGGCTACTCGGTCGTGGTATGCGGCCCGGGCGACATCGCGCAGGCGCACCAGCCGAACGAATTCATCGAGGTCAGCCAGTTAGGCGCCGGCGTGACCTTTATACGCAACGTGATAGAGAGACTTTCGTAGGGAGAAACATCATGCCGGTCATCAACCGTTTCGCAGACCTTCAATCCGAGATCACCGCCTGGCGGCGCGATCTGCACGAACATCCCGAATTGTTGTTCGATACCCACCGCACCTCGAAATTTGTCGCCGACAAGCTGCGCGCATTCGGTTGCGACGAGGTGGTCGAGGGCATCGGTCGCACCGGCGTCGTCGGCGTGATCCACGGCAAGACCAACAAAAGCGGCAAGGTCATCGGCCTGCGCGCCGACATGGACGCCCTGCCGATTTTCGAGACCACCGGCAAGGAATATGCCTCCAAAACCGAGGGCAAAATGCACGCCTGCGGTCACGACGGCCACACGGCGATGCTGCTCGGCGCGGCCACCTATCTGGCCGAGACCCGCAATTTCGACGGCACGGTGGTCGTCATCTTCCAGCCCGCCGAAGAGGGCGGCGGCGGTGGCCGCGAGATGGTCGAGGACGGCATGATGGACCGTTTCAACATTCAGGAGGTCTACGGCATGCACAATATGCCGACGCTTCCGGTGGGCATGTTTGCGCTCCGCCCCGGCCCGCTGATGGCCGCCGCCGACCAGTTCACCATCTCGGTGGAGGGCAAGGGCGGGCACGCCGCCATGCCGCACAACACCGTTGATACCACGCTGGCCGCCAGCCAGATCGTCGTGGCGCTGCAATCCATCGTTTCGCGCAATATGGATCCGCTGGCCAACGTCGTGATCTCCATCACCAGTTTCGAGACCGAGAGCAAGGCCTTCAACGTCATCCCGCAGCGTGTGGAGCTGCGCGGCACCTGCCGCACGCTGACGCCGGAAAACCGCGATGCGGCCGAGGCCGCCATCGCCCGTGTGGCCGAAAACACCGCCGCCGCCTTCGGCGCCACGGCGAAGCTCGACTACGAGCGCGGCTATCCGGTAACCTTCAACCACGAAGAACAAACCGGATTTGCTGCCGAAATCGCCCGCGAAATCTCCGGCGAGCAGGCGGTGATCGACAATGTCGATCCGGTCATGGGCGGCGAGGATTTCTCCTATATGCTGGAGGCCCGCCCCGGCGCGTTTATCTTTGTCGGCAACGGCGACACGGCGATGCTGCACCACCCCGACTACGACTTCAATGACGAGGCGATCCCCGTCGGCTGTTCCTACTGGGCGAAACTGGTCGAAACGGCGATGCCGGCCTGATGGAACGCCCCGCCTATACAGGCCCCGACCTGTGCGCACTGGAGGCGCACGAGGTCGTCGGCCTGTTGCATCGGGGCGAGGTCTCGCCGAGCGAACTGCTCGACGCCAGCCTTGAACGCATCAAACAGGTGGAACCGGCCGTCAACGCCATGCCGACCCTTTGCGGGGTGCGGGCACAGGCGGCGATTGCCGGTATTTCCAACCGCTCGATGCTGGCGGGGCTGCCCGTCGGGATCAAGGACCTGATGGCCGTCGGCGGCGTGCGCACCACCTATGGCACGCTGGGCCTGCGCGACAATATCCCCGCGCGTTCCGAGCCGCTGGTGGAACGGCTGGAACAGAACGGCGCGCTGGTGGTCGGCAAGACGAACACGCCGGAGCTCGGGGCAGGGGCCAATACCTTCAACGATGTTTTCGGCCCGACCCGCAACCCGTGGAACCTGTCGCGCAATGCCGGCGGTTCGTCGGGCGGGGCGGCGGTCTCGCTGGCGACGGGCGAGGTCTGGCTCAGCCACGGCTCCGACTACGGCGGCTCGCTGCGGGTGCCGGCGGCCTACAACGGTATCGTCGGCCTGCGGCCCGGCCCGGGGCGTGCCGGTGGCGGCGGTGTGCTGACCGCGTGGAACACCGAAGGCGTGCAAGGCCCGATGGCCCGCTCCGTCACCGATTGCGCGCTGTTTCTGGACGCCATGTGCGGTTTCGACCCGCTGTCGCCGATTTCCATCGAGAAACCGGAAATCCCGTTTATCCGCGCCGCCGGCAGCCCCGTCGAGCGCCCCCGTATCGCCTATTCCCCCGACATGGGCGGCCACGGCAAGGTCACGCCCGAGGTTGCCGCGCTGCTGTCAAACGCCCTGCAACAGGTCGAACGGGCAGGCGGCGTGGTAGAGGAGGTCACGCTGCAAACCGCCCGCCTGAACGCCACCTTCCGCACCCTGCGCGGCCTCGGATTTCTGGCGCAATACAGCCGGATGCCGGACAATGTGCGCCGCCACCTGAAACCCACGATCCTGCAAAACGTCGCCGACGGGCGGGCGCTGACGGTGGAACAGATCGCGGATGCACAGATCGACCGTTCCGTATTGTTCCACCATATCAGCGGCATACTCGACAACTTCGATGTCATCGCCACACCGGTTGTCGGCCTGCCC
>JALSHL010000085.1 GCA_026982255.1 Paracoccaceae bacterium
ATCATTCACACGTGGTTGTCCGGAAAACCGGTAGCCGGCTTTCATACATTTTGCCGAGGCAATCCTGCAAGGAATGAGGACAGCTTTCAGGGCCGATTGTCAATGTAGAACCCCGAATGATGAAAGTATGGAATATTGATCCCTGATGAGGCTATGCGATGGAAACGGCACCGAGAAAACTGGCAGCATGATCACGAAAACAGATTCATCTTATTTTTGCTGCTGACTGGTCGAAAAAGTAGGACCACCTCTACCTAACCATCCGGGTTCGACACCGGCCCGAAGGCCTCCTCCCGCGACAGATCTCCGCGCAGCAGGGCAAGAATGCCGTCGCGTCCGCCGTGGGTCTCCAGCCAGCCCTGCACGGCGCAGGCCGCCTGATGATACAGGGTGCTGTGTTCCTCGCCCGCGCGCCGGTTCCATTCCCGCGGCGAAACCGGCAGCAGATCTATGTCGCCGGAGCAGGTTTTGAGATAGCGCGGATCATCGGAAACGATCACCGCAAGCCCTTCGTTGAACCAGGCCGGCGGCAGTTTCGAGGGGTCGGCACGGCTATGCAGCGCGATGTGCGAGAATTCATGTGCCAGAATAACCGAATTCATCCCCTCGGGCGATACACGGATAAACACCGATCCGTAGGCCATTGCTTTGGCTCCGTTACCGCCCAGCCGTTTGTCGCAGGCTTCCGTCGTGCAGATCAGCAGGCGGGGATGTTCGTCGAAAGCGCCAAAATACCGGATAGCCTGTTCCCGCGCAATATCTATGGTTTGCAGGACTGCCTCGGGGGATACGGGGCTGTCCTTGTCCAGATAGACCTGCGGCGCGATTTTTTCCAGCCCGAAACAGGCCGGACAGATATCCGCGAAGATGGCGCGGGGAATCAGCAGTGCCGCAGCCAGAACAATTCCCGCTATCGGCAGGGCAATAAGGATTTTGCGTCTCATTCCCTCCAATTGGAGGCTTTGCGTTGCCGCGTCAACCCTTCCCCTTTTATTCCGAACCGGATAGGGGGTGCCTATGACAGATACATCCACACGCCCCGCCCTTCGCTTGTTGCCGAAATCCAACGCCCAGCGCCTGCGCTTCGGCGCGCCCTGGGTCTATGCCGATCAGGTGGTGCTGGACCGCCGCACCCGTGCCATCCCCGCCGGTGCCATCGTCGAAATCCAGGACAAGGAGCGCAAACCGATTGCGCTGGCCGCCTTCAACGCCAAGTCGAAAATCATCGCCCGCGTGCTGGACACGGACCTGAACGCCGAAATCGACCGCGCATGGTTCGAAACCCGCCTGCGCCGCGCGCTGGAACTGCGCGAGACCCTGTTCGACGCCCCCTTCTATCGCCTTGTCCATGCCGAGGCTGACGGCCTGCCCGGTATCATCATCGACCGTTTCGGCGATACCGCCGTGATCCAGCCGAATGCCGCATGGGCCGAGGAACGGATCGCTGACCTGACCGAGGCCCTCGTCGCCGTCACCGGCATCGCCAACGTGTTGAAAAACGCCAACGGTCGCGCCCGCACACTTGAGGGGCTGAACGAGGAAACCGTCACCTTGCGCGGTGAAATCTCCGGCCTGATCGAGGTGCCGATGAGCGGCGCCACCTATATGGCCGACCTGCTCGGCGGCCAGAAAACCGGCCTGTTCTATGACCAGCGCCCGAACCACGCTTTTGCCGCGCGCCTCGGCAAGGGGCGCGAGGTGCTGGACGTGTTCTCGCACGTCGGCGGGTTTTCCCTCGCGGCGCTGGCAGGCGGCGCCACCGGCGCATTGGCGGTGGACGGTTCGGCCAATGCGCTGGAACTGGCGGAGAAGGGTGCGGCGGCCTCCGGCGTTTCCGACCGCTTCGCCACCCGCAAGGGCGACGCTTTCGATACCATGATCGCCATGGGGAACGAGGATAAACGCTTCGGCCTCGTCGTCTGCGACCCGCCCGCCTTCGCCCCGTCGAAACCGGCGCTGGAATCCGGCCTGCGGGCTTATGAACGTGTCGCGCGCCTCGGGGCGAAACTGGTGGAGCCGGGTGGCTATCTCGTCCTGTGTTCCTGCTCCCACGCCGCCGATCTGGCCCGTTTCCGCGAGGTCTCCCTGCGCGGTATCGGCAAGGCGGGGCGGCGCGCGCAGATCATCCACACCGGGGCGGCCGGCGCCGACCACCCGACGCACCCCTATCTGGCCGAGAGCGCCTATCTCAAGGCGCTGTTCCTGCGTCTCGACTGATGCGGGTTCTTCTCGACGCCTGCATCCTGTTTCCAACCGTGCTGCGCGAGGTTCTGATCGCGACAGCTGCGGCGGGGGGCTATACGCCGCTTTGGTCCGGAAAAATCCTCGCCGAATGGCGCCATGCCGCGGCGCGACTGGGGGAGGGGGGCGACAGCATCGCGGGGGCCGAGATAGCCCTGCTCAATGCCGACTGGCCGGATGCGCAGATCGCTTTCGATCCCGCCAGTATCGACACCCTGACCCTGCCGGACCGCAACGACCGCCACGTTCTGGCGGCAGCCATCGCGGGGCAGGCCGACGTTCTGCTTACCCGCAACCTGCGCGATTTCCCGAGCCGCGTGCTGGCGCGCCACAACATCCTGCGCCGCGATCCCGACAGCTTCCTGCTCGATTTCGCCCATAGCGGCGAGGTCGACATGGCCGCCATCACCGCCTCCGTTCAGGCCCGCACCGCGCGGATATCCGGCCGCGAACAACCGCTGCGCCCGCTTTTGAAACGCGCCGGCCTGCCGCGCCTCGGCAAGTTTCTGGGATAGCCGCATTGTGAAGTTTCCGACGCGCTTTCCTGCTATAGTGGCGCGGAATCACCAACCTTCCCCCGCAGGGTAGGGCAACCTGCCGCAGTGCAATACCGTATAATCGGCCTAGGTAGGAAACAAATTTACTCAACTATTGCCCTGACACGGGGTTCCGAAGGAAAAGCCATGACCCATATCGTAATTCTCGGCAGCGGTTTCGGCGCGCTGACAGCCGTGCGCCAGCTGCGCAAATCCGGCGTTGATGCCGACATCACACTGGTTTCCCCGAAACGCCAGCTTACCTATCTGCCCAGCCTGATCTGGATGCCCTCGGGCATGCGCAAGGGGTCGGATCTGGAAATCGACCTCGGCAATTTCTTTAACCGCCAGAAGGTCACATGGCATCAGGGTTCCGTCACCAACGTCACCGACGGCGGGCGCACGGTGGAAACCGACAATGGCACGCTGACCAACGACTACCTGATCATCGCCACCGGCAGCCGTTTCATCAAGAAACTGCCGGGCATCAAGGAAAACGCCATTATCCCCTGCGAAGGCGTGGCCTCGGGGCAGCAGATCGCCGACCGCCTGAACGAGATGGACGGGGGCACCATCGCCATCGGTTTCGGCACCAACCCGAAAGAGCCGGGCGCCGTGCGTGGCGGTCCGATGTTCGAATTCCTGTTCGGCATCGACACTCTGCTGCGCCGTCAGGGCCGGCGTGACAAGTTCGATATGGTGTTCTTCAACGGCGCCCCGAAACCGGGCATCCGTCTGGGCGAGAAAGCCGTGGCCGGCCTGCTGGCCGAAATGGCGCGCCGCGACATCAAAACCTACCTCGGCGCCAAACCGACCCGTATCGAGGCTGACAAGGTCGTCACCGAACGCGAGGAATTCGCGGCCGATCTGGTGCTGATGATGCCCGGTCTGACCGGCCCGCTCTGGCTCGACAATACCGAACTGCCGCGCTCCGAGGGCGGTTTCATCCGCGCGGACGAGAAATGCCGGGTCGAGGGCTGGCCGCAAACCTATGTTGTCGGCGACACCGGTTCCTACCCCGGTCCCGATTGGCTGGCCAAACAGGCGCATCAGGCCGACTTGCAGGCCGAGGCCGCGGCGAAAAACATCGCCGACGAGATCAAGGGTCAGGCCCCCGGCCATAACTTCAAATCGGAGCTGGTCTGCATCGTCGACACGCTGAATTCCGGCATTCTTGTCTATCGCAGCGACAAACGCTCGCTGACCCTGCCGCAGTTGAAGATCTCGCACTGGGCCAAGCGGACGTTCGAAAACATCTACCTGCGCCCCTATCGCTGAGGGGGCAGGTTCAGGCCGGCCCGCCCTTCCAGCCGCTTTCCAGCTTGCGGATGGCGGCGATACGCTCGCCGGTTTTCGGGTGGCTCATCAGCCACGCCAGTTGCCCGCCCGCCTTGCCGGCCAGATAGTCGAGCTTCTGGAACATGGCGATTTGCGGCGCCACGCCGATTCCCGATTTGGTCAGCAGCGCGGCGGCATAGG
>JALSHL010000086.1 GCA_026982255.1 Paracoccaceae bacterium
CCATCAAGGGCACCGGCCGCCGCTCGGCGCTGGAGATTGCCGAGGCGATCGAGAACGTCGGCGGCTATATCAACGCCTATACCAGCCGCGAGACCACGGCCTATTACGCCCGCGTGTTGCAGGACGACGTGCCGCTGGCGCTGGACGTGATCGCCGACATCCTGCTGGACCCCGCGTTCGATCCGCATGAAATCGAAACCGAACGCGGCGTCATCCTGTCGGAAATCGGCCAGTCCCTCGACACCCCCGACGATATTATTTTCGATTGGTTGCAGGAAACCGCCTTTCCGGACCAGCCCATGGGCCGCCCGATTCTCGGCCCTGCCGAACGGGTGCGGGCCTTCATGCGTGACGACCTCGCCGGTTTTGTGCGGGAATACTACGGCCCCGAACAGATGATCCTGTCGGCGGCGGGCGGCATCGACCACGACGCTATCGTCAAAACCGCCGAGAAGCTTTTTGGCCATCTGCCCCGCCGCCCTGCCGCCACCGCCTCGCCTGCCAATTTCGTCGGCGGCGAGAAACGCGAGATCAAGGATCTGGAACAGGCGCATTTCACCCTCGCGTTCGAGGCTCCCGGCTGGCGCGACGATGCCGTCTATACCAGCCAGATTTTCGCCGCGACCATGGGCGGGGGCATGTCCTCGCGCCTGTTTCAGGAGGCACGGGAAAAACGCGGGCTGTGCTACACCATCTTCGCACAGGCCTCGGCGCACGAGGATACTGGCCTGTTCACCATCTATGCCGGCACCGGCGGCGAGCAGATCGCGGAACTGGCCGACCTGACCATTGCCGAGCTGCGCCGTGCCGGCGACGACATGTCGGATGTCGAGGTCGAGCGCGCCCGTACGCAGATGAAGGCGGGGATGCTGATGGGACTGGAAAGCTCCACCGCCCGCTGCGAGCGTCTGGCCCGCATGGTCTCTGTCTGGAACCGTGTTCCAACGCTGGAGGAAACCGTCGAGAAAATCGAGGCCGTGACCACCGCCGGAGTTCGCGATTTCGCCGCCGGCCTCGGCAGGGGTGCCACACCGGCAATGGCGCTCTACGGTCCGGTCGAACGTGCCCCCGCGCTTCCCGACCTCACCCGTAAACTGGTGGCCTGACCCGTGTTCCGGCGGCACAGATATCCGGCGATCGAGACCGAACGCCTGTTCCTGCGCCTGCCCGACATGCGCGATTACGAGGACTGGGCCAGACTGCGCCGCGCCTCTGCCGCCTTTCTGGAACCGTGGGAACCGGTGCGCGGCTTCGACTACCTGTCGCGCAAGTCGTTCCGCTATCGCGTGGCATGGGGGCGCAGCGCCGTCAGGCAGAAACGCGCCCTGCCGCTGGTGCTGATCCGGCGCAGCGACGGGGCCTTGCTCGGCGGTCTGACCATGGACAACATACAGGCGGGCGTCGCGCAATCCTGCACTGTCGGCTACTGGATGGGCGAGAAATTCGCGCGGCAGGGCTATATGCTGGAGGCCCTGAACGCCGCGGTTGACTACACTTTCAACGTGTTGGACCTGAGCCGGATACAGGCCGGATGCCTGCCGGAAAACACCCCGTCGCGGGGGCTGTTGGAAAAGGCCGGCTTCAAATACGAGGGCGTGGCGCAAAGCTACCTGCAAATCGCCGGACGCTGGCGCAACCATGTGCTTTATGCCAATCTGCGCCGTGACAGGCGCGGGCGCGTCGATACATAGGTTGCAACATGGCCCTGAACGAACCGGATAAATCCCTGCTGGACCGGCTGGCACCCTTTGCCGCGCCGCTGGAGCCGCGCTACCTCGAAGAACCGCGCGGCCGTTTCCACGGGCAGGCCGCGGCACTGCTGAAACCGCGCAACGTGGCCGAAGTGTCCGAAATCCTGTCCGCCTGCAACGCCGCCCGCGTCGGGGTCGTTCCCTACGGCGGCGGCACCGGCCTCGTCTCCGGCCAGATTTTCGAGGGCACCCCCCCTCCGGTCCTGCTGTCGCTCGAACGCATGAACGCCATCCGCGACGTCGATCCCGCCGACAATGTGCTGGTGGCCGAAGCCGGCGCCATCCTTGCCGATGTGCGCGCCGCGGCGGAAAACGCCGACCGCCTGTTTCCGCTCTCGCTTGCCTCCGAAGGCTCCTGCCGCATCGGTGGCAATCTTGCTACCAACGCCGGCGGGGTGAACGTGCTGCGCTACGGCAACGCCCGCGACCTGTGTCTGGGGATCGAGGCGGTTCTGGCGGACGGCACCGTGTTCAACGGGCTGAAACGTCTGCGCAAGGACAACACCGGCTACGACCTGCGCAATCTGCTGGTCGGCTCCGAAGGCACGCTCGGCGTCATCACCGCCGCCAGCCTGAAACTGTTCCCCCGCCCGGTCGAGGTCGAAGGTGCCTTTATCGCCGTTCCCTCGCCGCAAGCCGCGCTCGACCTGTTGCACCTGCTGGCGGAATACTTCGGCCCGATGATCTCGGCCTTCGAACTGATCCACCGCAACGGTCTCGATTTCCTGCGCGAGACGGGGCTGCCCTGCAATGACCCGCTGGACAGCGCGCCGGAATGGATGGTGCTGGTGGAATGCGGGGCAGGGGCCGGATCGAACCTGCGCGACCGGCTGGAGGAGGCGCTGGCGCAGGCCTTTGATCGCTCCCTGCCTTCCGACGCCGTGCTGGCCCAGAACGCCGCGCAACTCGCCGCCTTCTGGAACATCCGCGAAACCATCCCCGAGGGCAACCGCCTGATCGGCTCGGTCTCCTCGCACGATGTTTCGGTTCCTGTCAGCCGCGTGCCGGAATTCATCACCGCCGGAATCGCCGCCATCCGCGCCATCGACCCTGCCTTGCGCATCAACTGTTTCGGCCACCTTGGCGACGGTAACCTGCACTACAACGTCTTTCCGCCCGCTGGCACCGGCCGCGAGGTCTACGAGCCGGTCAAAGGCGCGGTCAAAACCGCCATCCACGATCTGGTGGACAGCTACGGCGGTTCTTTCAGCGCCGAACACGGGGTCGGGCGGCTGAAAAAACACGATCTGCTGAAATACGGCGACGCGGGCAAGATTACCGCCATGCGGGCCATCAAGGCGGCACTCGACCCGAACGGCATCCTCAACCCGGGCGCGGTCCTGTAAAAATGCCCCGCCGGAGAACCGGCGAGGCATCGTTTTTCAGATCAAACTTCTGAAGCAAGCAGCACCCTTATCCTTGGGGTGCGCCCCTTATCGCAGCGATTGGTTAACGAAAGGTTACGCGCCCTCGAATTCGCAGAGGCTATGCACATCCATGCCCAGCGCCTCCAGTTTCTTGCGTCCGCCCAGTTCCGGCAGGTCGATGACAAAGGCGCAAGAGACGATCTCGCCGCCCATGCGCTCGATCAGCCTGATACCGGCCTCGGCGGTGCCGCCGGTGGCCAGCAGGTCGTCCACCATCAGGATGCGCTCGCCGGCCTGTATGGCGTCGTCATGCACTTCCATCACCGCCTCGCCGTATTCCAGCTGATAGGCCTGCTCGATGGTTTTGCCGGGCAGCTTGCCTTTCTTGCGGATCGGCACGAATCCCACCGACAACTGGTGCGCAATCGCGCCGCCGAGGATAAACCCCCGTGCCTCCAGCCCCACCACCTTGTCGATGCGCTCGCCCGCATAGGGGTGCAGCAATTGGTCGATGGCACTGCGGAACCCCCGCGCGTCGCCGAACAGCGTGGTGACATCGCGGAACATGATCCCCTCGTGCGGGAAATCGGGAATGGTGCGGATGTAGTCTTTGACGGTCTTGTTGCGGGGCATGTTATCCTCGTTTCGGCGTGCTGAGCATTTTTTCGACAACCGCCACGGCCTGCGCCTCGCGGTCCTTCCAGTCGCCCGATATCAGGGTGTAGGGCGCATGGAAAGCCTCCAGCTTGGCCTTGGTGCGCTCGAAGAACTTTTGCCGCATCTCCTGCTTGGCGAAATAGCGCAGCGGGTCCTCCTCCCACGGCACATTGGCATCCAGCAGCAGATAGTGGTCCGGCAACTCGATCCGCGCTTCCAGATCGGGCAGGGAGCGGCCCAGCAGCATCTCGGCCCAGACCGCGGTCAGCAGGGGATCGGTATCCTCGAACAACACCGGTCCCGCCTTCATCGACAGGGTCTTGCGGTGCGCTACATGCCCGTCCACGATGAAATGCAGCTCCTCGGGGCGATAGTCCCCCGGCGTGCGGTAATGTTCATAGGGCCGCCCGTATTCCGGCACATAGGGGCCGCC
>JALSHL010000087.1 GCA_026982255.1 Paracoccaceae bacterium
CGAGGAGGACGGGCGCGGCTCCTATATCCTCAACTCGCGCGATCTGTGCATCATGCCGAAGCTGGACGACTATCTGCGCATCGGCGTCGACAGCCTGAAGGTCGAGGGGCGCGGCAAATCTGAATACTATGTCGCCGTGGTGGCGCGGGCCTATCGCATGGCGATTGACGACTATTATGCCGATCCCGACAACTGGAACCCGCGCAAATACCTGCGTGAACTCGATAGCGTCGGCAACCGCGGCTATACGCTGGCGTTTCACGAGGGGCGCCTGTCGAACTATGCGCATGATTATGAACACACGGCCAGTATGGCGCAGTGGGAATATGCCGGCGTGGTGCGCGAAGTGACAGAGGATGCCTTCCTGGTCGATGTGAAAAACAAGCTGGAGGCCGGCGAGGTGCTGGACTTCGTCTCGCCCATCAGCCGCGAAACCGTGCTGCTGCGCGCCTATGATTTCGAGGTGGCCGATACCGGCGAACGCAAGGAGGTCATCCACGGCGGCTCGCAAACCACCGTGCGCTTCCCCTTCAGCCTGTTCGACCACGAGGACATCGACGACCTGCGCGCCCGCTTCCCCGCCTTCACCGTGTTGCGCAAGGAAAAGGCGCTGAGCGAGGAGCAGTGGAACCGGGTAAAATTCGACAAGCTGGTGCAGAATCTGGAAGCCGCCGACAAACGCGACGATGCGGCCTATGAAAAACGCCGCGACGCGCTGGCGGAATCGATCGGCGAGGACAACCGCACCCGCCGTTTCAAGACCAACCGCGTCGGCACCGAGGGGTGCTGCGGCAAGGGCTGCAACGGCTGCATGATTTTCTGGCAGGATGACGCCTATGCCCGCGCCCGCGAAATCCTGCTGAAACGCAAGCAGGGCGAGCAGCTAAGCAATGCCGAGGCGAAGGAACTGAAACTGCCCGTGGAATAGGCTTGTTGCTTTTTCAGCCGTTTTCGGGTTTTCTGTTCCCAACAAGGATAAAAATATCCGGGCAGTAAACCTTGAGGCAACAAAATGCGTAAATACGCAGTTCTTTTCGTGCTTGTGCTAAGCTCCTGCGTCGGGACATCCCGTCCGCCGACCAATCAGGAAAACGCCTGCGCCATTCTGGAACAGCGCCCCGGCTGGCTGCGCGATATGCAGAAGGCACAACGGGACTGGGGTGTGCCGGTCGCGGTGCAAATGGCGACAATCTGGAAGGAATCGAGCTTTCGCGGCAATGCAAAAACCCGCCGCACCTATTTCCTCGGCATCATTCCCACCGGCCGGATTTCCAGCGCCGAGGGTTATGCGCAGGCCATCGACGGAACCTGGGACTGGTACAAGAAAGAAACCGGAAACCGTCGTGCGAAACGCAGCGATTTCGGGGATTCGGTGGATTTCATAGGCTGGTATATGAACGGCTCCTACGAGAAACTCGGGATCGCGCGCAGTGATGCCTATAACCAGTATCTGGCCTATCATCAGGGTCAGGCGGGCTATCGCAACGGCTCCTATCGCGGCAAGGACTGGCTGCTGGGCGTCGCCCGCGAGGTGGAGGCCATGGCCCTGCGCTACGACATCCAGTTGCAGAGCTGCACCTAGGGCGTGCTTGTCAGAATATCCACCGCCGGATAGAGTGTTCCTGTCAATATTCGGATTCACATATTTCAGGAGCGCAGATTATGGCCATCAAAACACCCCCGACCAGCAAAGGCGAAAAACCCCCGCGCAAGCCCAAGCCGCAAAAACCGCAAACCATCAGAAAAGGCGGCAAAAATATCATGGCGCAGGGCGGCGACGGCAGCATTTGAGCGGCAAGGCCTTTCCTGTGCCATCGACAGCAAACAGGCTCAGTCCATCCGGTCCTCGCTGAACGCATAGATTGCCGAGCCGATCAGGATCAGGACCGCAAAGAACAGGAACAGCGTCTGGTAGGGCACGACGGGATCCGCGGCGGTGCTTGTGGCGGTATATATGCGGCCTGTGACCACCTGCAAAATCCCGACTCCGCCGATGCTGAACAGGTTGAGCAGCGTCACCCCCCGCCCCGTCAGGTGAGGCGGAATGAAGCTGCGCCCGTGTGCCATCATCAGCGGGAAGGACAGGCCGAACAGGCCGACACCGAACAGCAGAATGGCCGAGGTCATCGGCGCGTTGTCGGTGAATATCCACAGGCCCAGCAGGCACAGCGCCCCCAGCAGATTGCCGCCCAGCACCACCCATTTGCGGGTGTGCAGCAGCCGGTCCAGCGGCCCGTAGGCCAGCGAGCCGATCATCATCGCCACCGCCATCCAGAAGGTGATCGCGCCGATGCCGCCCGCGTCCAGCCCGAAAACATCGCGCAGATACGGCCCCGCCCAGAGGCCGCGAATACCGGCGGCAGGGGCGTAGTTCACCAGCAGCAGCGGGAAAATCAGCCAGAGAGCGGGCATTTTCAGCAGGTCGAACAGGCTGCCCTTTTCCGCCCCGTCGGCGGTTTCGGCGCGCGGCGGGTTTTTCACGAACAGGGCCAATCCACCGGCCACGATCAGGGTCAGGAAAAACATCCCCCACAGGCTCTGCCGCCAGCCGAAGGATTCCACCACCCATGCCAGCGGCGCCGAACCGGCGAGGTTGCCCGCCGTGCCGATGCCCAGCACCAGACCGGCCAGCGTGCCGAAGACCGCCGGACGATAGAGCCGCGCGAAGATATAGAAGCTGGCCATCAGGACCGGCGCGCAGCCGATGCCGATCAGCGCCATCGCCGCCTGCACCCCTGCGGGCGATTGCGCCGTGGCAAACAGGGCCGAACCGCCGCCCCCGCCCAGCGCCAGCAGCACCGAGGCCGTCCAGCGCGGCCCGAACCGGTCCAGCGCCCAGCCGACCGGTATCTGCATGGCGGCAAAAAATCCGAACCACAGGCCCGAGGCCAGCGACAGATCCGCCGCGCTCGCCCCCAGATCCGTGCCCAGCACCGGCGTCAGCACGGCAAGGAAAGCGCGGTAGAACTGGCTCAGCACATAGGCCAGCGTCAGGAATATGAAACCGGTTCGCACGGGGGACCTCCTATCGGCGCAGCAGTTGCGCAAGGTTGGTGATAACAAAACCGGCGCTGGCCATCATCACGATCGACGGCCCGGCGGGCGCGTCGCTGACCCAGCTGAACCACAGACCGGCCCCGACCGCGGCAATGCCGACAATTCCGGCGGTCACCACCATCTGTTCGGGCGTGCGCGACAGCGGCCGCGCGGCGGCGGCGGGCAGGATCAGCATGGCGGTGATCAGCAGCACACCGACCAGTTTCATCGCCAGCGCCACGAACATGGCCAGCGACAGGGTAAACACCAGATGGTCCAGCAGTTTCGAGCCGCCCTCCGCCACCAGTAACTCGGGGCTGAGCGTGCCGTTCAGCAAGGCCCGCCAGCGCAGCACCATCACCAGCAGGATCGCCACGCTCCCGCCCGAGATCATGGCGATATCGACCCAGTTGACCGACAGGATATCCCCCAGCAGCGCCTGCATCAGATTGACCCGCACCCCCGGCAGCAGCGAGGCCACGACCAGCCCGATGGCCAGCGCGCTATGGGCGAACACCCCCAGAATGGTATCGACCGCATAGGTGCCGCGATAGGTGGCATAGGTCACCACCAGCGCCATCGCCCCCGCCAGTATCGCCACCCCGACGATCATCGGCAGCCCCAGCACCAGCCCGAGCGCAATACCCAGCAAACCGGCGTGGCCCGTTGCCTCGCCGAAAAACGCCATGCGCCGCCAGACCACCAGCGAACCGAGCGGCGCGGCGGCAATGGCGATCACAATTCCGGCGATCAGGGCGCGCAGCAGGAAATCGTCAATCATGGCGATGATCCCCGTGTTCGTGCGAATGGTCGTGCCGGTGCTGATAGGGGGCGAGCGCGGCACGGGCGCCGAACATCTCGATATAGGCCGGATCGGCGGAAACGCTGGACGGCACGCCGGAACAACACACATGCCCGTTCAGGCAGATCACCCGGTCGGATTCCGCCATGACCACATGCAGATCATGGCTGACCATCAGCACCGCCGCGCCGGTTTCGTGGCGCACCTGCGCCAGCAGCTGATAGAACCGTTCCTCGGCCGGCTGGTCCAGCCCCTGCGTCGGCTCGTCAAGGATCAGCAGTTCGGGCTTGCGCAGCAGGGCACGGGCCAGCAACACCCGTTGCAGCTCCCCGCCCGACAGGTCGGCCATCTGCTTGTCGCGCAGGGGCAGGATGCCGGTCTGTTCCAGCACCTTCGCCCGCGCACCCTTTTTCAACCCGCCCGCCAGCGACAGAAAACGCGAGACCGGCAGCGGCAGAGTTTTTTCCAGATGCAGCTTTTGCGGGGTATAGCCGATGCGCAGCCCGTCGCGTTTGCGGATGGTTCCGGCGCTGTGCGGCACCGCGCCGATGATCGCCTTCAGCAGGGTGGATTTTCCGGCGCCGTTCGGGCCGACGATGGTGACAATCTCGCCCTCGCAAACCTCCAGCGCCACGTCGTGCAGCAGGCGTTTCGCGCCGGCGCGCACCGCGAGGTTCTCGACTGTCAGTAACGGCTCGGCCATGCAAATCCCCTATCGCGCCTGTGCGTGATACTCCGGGTTCGGCATCATCGCAATGGCCGAAGCCATGCGGTTGGTCATGTTGAAGAAACCCGCCACCGCCGCGATGTCCCAGATGTCGCGCTCGGAAAACCCCGCGTCGCGAAGCTTCTGCCGGTCGGCCTCCCCGATGCGGTAGCTGGCCTCGGTCATCAGCACGGCGAAATCCAGCATGGCCCGCTCGCGCGGGGTCAGGTCGGCCATGCGGTAGTTCATCACCAGCGCCTCGCCCAGTTCGGGGCGGCCGGACAGCTCGCGCACCGCCGCGCCGTGGGCGACGAGGCAATAGAAACAGCGGTTGACCGAGGAAACCGCCACCGCGATCATCTCGCGTTCCAGTTTCGACAGGCCGGACTCCGCCAGCATCAGATCGTTATACATGCCGGAAAAGGCGTTCAGCTTTTCGATATCGAAGGCATAGGCACGCAGCACATTCGGCACGAGGCCGAGCTTTTCCTCGCAGATGCGGAAAAACTTCGCGGTGCCTTCGGGCAAGGGATCGACCTGCGGCAGGTCGAGGGCGGTGGGAAGATCACTCATGACGGCTCCTTCTTGCGGTAATGATAGCGGCCAGCCTCGCGCATCCCGAGCTTGCGGTAAAGGGCGCACGCTGCGTCATTGGCCTGTGTCACCACCAGCGCGAAGGTGTCGGCCCCGTGGCGCTGCGCCCATGCCGCACCCGCGCCGATCATCTGCACGGCCAGCCCCCTGCGGCGCATCGCCGGCCGGATTTCCAGCGCGTGCAGCATGGCAACGGGGCCGTCGGTGCCGACAAAGGCCGCACCGGCGGGCTGGTCGTCGATACGGCCCAGAAAACAGGCCCTGGGGTCCGGCGCGCGGCGCATCACATCCAGCCGACCCGCCCCGATGCCGCCCTCCGCCCAGATTTCGGCCATCGCTGCCAGCGGCTCCGGCGCGTCAATGGCCACCAGTCCTTGCGGGTCGAAACGGGCCAGATCCGCCACGGGGGCGGTGAACAGCACCACGGGATCCTTGACGAAATAGCCGCGCGCCGCCAGCGCCGCGTCCAGCACATCGTCACCGGCGCGGATCATGAACAGCAACGGCTGGCCCATGGCCTGCATGGCGGCCTCGGCGGCGTCTATGTCCGCGTCGGTGAAATCCCCATGGCGGAGCGAGGCCGCCGAGACCCGCTGCCCGCCCCCTGCGCCACGGCGCAGGGTGAAGGGGCCGCTCTCGCCATATCCGGCGGCGGGCCATGTGGTGTCGATCGCCTGATACAGCCGTGCGGGGTCGTTCATATGACGCATCTTTCGGTCAGGGGTGTTCCGGTGACGATACGGTCATACCCCAGCGGTGCAAGGTCAAGGCTGCGATAGCCGCCAAACACGATCCACTCCGCCAGCGCCCGCCCGACGGCGGGGGCCTGTTGCAACCCGTGGCCGGAAAACCCGTTGGCGAACAGGAAATTCCCGACCTCTGGGTGCGGGCCGATCACCGCGTTCCGGTCCAGCGTGTTATAGGCATAGTGTCCGGCCCAGAAACGCATGACCTTCAGCGCCTCGAAATTCTTCGAGCGTGCGGCAAGGGCGGGCCAGATGATTTCCTCGAACTCGCTATGGCGGGGATCGAAATCCTCCGCTGCCACGGCGGGATCGTCGGGCGGGGTGCAGCCGGTCAGGAACTGCCGCCCCTCGGGGCGGACCCAGACGCCGGTGGGGTCGATCATCAGCGGCAGGGGGCCGTCGGGCGGCGTGGCACAATCGAACAGGAAATTGGTGCGTTTGCGCCGCTCCACCGGAATATCAATGCCCGCCATACGCGCGACAGCGGCAGCAGCCGGACCGGCGGCGTTGACGAAAACCCCGCAGGCGATGCTCTGACCCGAGGCCAGTTGCACCGACACAACCCTGCCGCCCGCAACGCGCAGCCCCGTCACCGTATCGTGCAGGCGGGTGGCCCCGGCACGGCGAAAGCCCTGCAACAGGCCCATGTTGTCAAACCAGCCCTCGCCGGACAGGCCCAGCGCGGCAAGGGTGATATCCGCCGTTTCCAGATGCGGAAAACGCGCCGCCAGCGCCGGAGGGTCCAGCAGTTCCACATCGGCCCCCGCGCCCGATTGCACCGCATGGTTGGCGCGCAACACATCCGCCCCCGCGCCGGTGTTCGCCAGATAGAGATAGCCGTTTTCGTGGAAACCGGACTCCAGCCCCCAGCGGTCGGACATGCCACGAATGAAATCGACCCCGAAACGGCTGATCGCGACGTTGAGCGGGTCGGAAAACTGTTGCCGGATACCGCTGGCCGACAGGGCGGTGGAAGCCTGCGCGAAGGTCGGGTCGCGCTCGATCACCGTGACCGTGCCGTCGAAGCCCGCCTCGCGCAGGAACCACGCCACGGCGCTGCCGATGATGGCACCACCGCAGATAACAACGTCAGCTTTCATCTTCGGGATGCGGATAGTTGGAGAACCAGCCCCCCACCACCCGCGCCACGCGCTCGTTCGGGTCGTCGCGTCCGGTGCGGGCCAGAATATCGGCGGCGTAACCGTCGGCGCTGTCCAGCGGCCGGTAACCGATATGCCCCGCCCCCGCGTTCGACACCGCCGCCCGCGCGTTGTCCGAGGTGCCGTAGATCACCGAAAACCCCACGCGCGGCGCGGTCAGCGAGGCCTCGACCAGCCGCACCATGTCGCCGAAGGACAGCCAGCTCCAGAGCATCCGCCGGTCGGCCGGTTCGGGGAAACAGGAACAGATGCGCAGGTTGACCGACTCCACCCCCCATTTGTCCCAGTAGAGGGAACCGAGATCCTCGATGAAACATTTGGTCATGCCATAGAATGTGTCGGGGCGGTGGCGGCCATGCACGCCCGGCACGGTCTCGACCTCCGCCATGCCGACCGCGTGGATGGAGGAGGCATAGACCACCCGTTTCACCCCGTGCCGCCGCGCGCCTTCATACATGTGATAGGCGGCGGGAATGGTATCTGTCATGATCTCGTCAAAGCTCTGTTCGCGCGGCACACCGGCGAAATGCAGGATCACATCCACGTCTTTGGTCAGGGCGATGGCGGCCTCCTTGTCGGACAGGTCGCAGATGACCAGTTCCTCGCCCTCGGCGGCTTCGCCCATGTCCACACGGTCCACAAGGCGCATGTGTTTCGTCAGGTGCTTCAGGCCGCGGCGCAACTCGGTGCCGAGGCTGCCGGCCGCGCCGGTGATCAGGATACGGTTGAATTCGGTCATGTGTTTTCCTTTGCTTTGCCCGCCGCCCGCATCTGGCTGAGCGTCTGGCCGGGGGTGAGGGATTCAGGGCTGACGACGAGTTCCAGCAACGCGCCGGTTTTCGCGGCCTTTGCACGCGCGAAGGCGGCGGCGAAATCGGCCGTGCGGGTCACCCGTTCGGCGTGGAAGTCATAGGCCCGCGCCAGCGCCGCGAAGTCGGGGTTCGCGATGTCGGTGAAGCTGACCCGTTCGGGATAGCGGCGTTCCTGATGCATACGGATGGTGCCATAGGTGCCGTTGTTGACCACCAGCACGATCGGGGCGATGCCGTGCTGCATGGCGGTGCCCAGTTCCTGACAGTTCATCTGGAAATCGCCGTCACCGGCAATGCAGACCACGGCGCGCTCGGGGTGTTCGGCCTTGGCGGCAATCGCGGCGGGCAGGCCGTAGCCCATGGCACCGGATTGCGGCGCCAGCAGGCGGGCATCGGCGCCGTATTGGAAAAACTTGCTGTGCCAGATGGCGAAATTCCCCGCACCGTTGGTCAGGATCGCATCGGCGGGCAGATCGGCCTGCAAATGGCGCACCACCGCGCCCATGTCCAGATCGCCGGGCTGCGGCGGTGTTTGCAACGACGCCTCGTAACCCGCCTTGGCCGCGCCTGCATAATCGGCCCAGCCGACCGGCATGTTCACTTCGGCCAGCGCGGCGGCCAGACGGTTCGGACCGGAAATCACCGGCAGATCGGCGGTATAGACCTTGTTCAGTTCTTCGGCCGAGGCATGGGCATGGATCAGCCGCGGCCCCATGTCCGGCACCGCGAACCGCGTATAGCCGTCGGTGGTGTTCTCGCCGAAACGCATGTTGAAGGCAAAGATTACATCCGCCGCGTCCAGCGCCGCCTGCACCGCCGCCGTCTTGCCCAGCCCCGCGTCGCCGATATAGCTCGGCGAAGTGTTGTCGAGGATATCCTGACGGCGGAAGGACGACAGCACCGGCAGGTTGTTCGCCTCGACAAAACGGCGGAAACCGGCCTTGCCCTCGGGCGTCCAGCCGCCGCCACCGACGATCACCAGCGGTTTTTCCGCGCCGGACAGCATGTCGGTGATGGCGGAAATATCCTGCGGTGCGGGGGCGGCCTCGGCCACCGTGACCCTCGGCCCCGCAACGGCGCGGGTGGTCGAGGTCAGCATATCCTCGGGCAGGGCCACAACCACCGGACCGGGGCGACCCGACAGCGCCACGGAAAAAGCCCGCGCCACCAGTTCGGGGATGCGGTCGGCGTTGTCGATCTCGGTCACCCATTTGGCGACGGGGCCGAAATAGGCGCGGTAGTCGATTTCCTGAAACGCCTCGCGGCCCTTCATGTCCGTGCCGACCTGCCCGACGAACAGGATCATCGGCACCGATCCCTGCATCGCCGTATGCACCCCGATAGAGGCATTGGTCGCGCCCGGGCCGCGGGTGACGAAACAGGTGCCCGGCTGCCCCGTCAACTGCCCGTGCGCGGCGGCCATATAGGCGGCGCCCCCTTCGTTCCGGTTGCCGATCAATTCGATCTCCGGCGCATCGTAAAGCGCATTCAGCACGTCGAGGTAGCTTTCCCCCGGCACGCCGAAAATCCGCCGCACGCCCTGCGCCTTCAGGCAATCGACCAGAAGGGTGCCGCCGGTTTTTTCCTGATTTTCCATGATCGCTCCCGTCGCTGTTTACCGACAATTGAGCATAGTTCCCGTGGCCGGTAAATGGCCTATCTGCCGATCCTGCACGCGACGTCAGGTCTTGGCAACAGGGGCATAGTCGGCAGGGTCCAGCCGTTGCGGACGGTCGGGCAGGTCGAGCGTGGTCACGGCCTCCGGCGTGCGGGCAATGACCTCTCCGGCGCGGATGACGGCAAGGCGGGCGGGACGCAGGCGGATGGCCTCGATCGGGTCACGGGCCTGCAGCAGAACCATGTTGGCGGCATCGCCGGCGTTCAGGCCGTATCCCTCCAGCCCCATGATAGCGGCGGAGTTGGTCGTGACCGCCCCGAAACACCATGCCATGTCCTCGCGGCTCGACATCTGGCCGACATGCAGCCCCATGGAGGCCACGTCCAGCATGTCGGCGCGGCCCAGCGAATACCACGGATCCATGACGCAATCGGAGCCGAAACCGACCGTAATCCCCGCCGCGCGCAGTTCCGGCACCCGCGTCTGGCCGCGACGCTTCGGATAGGTATCGTGGCGACCCTGCAACATGATGTTGATCAGCGGATTCGGAACGGCGTGCAGCCCCGCCTCGGCCATCAGCGGGATCAGCTTGGAAACATAGTAGTTGTCCATCGAGTGCATCGAGGTCAGGTGCGAGCCGGTCACCCGCCCCTCCAGCCCCAGCCGCGTGGTTTCGCGGGCCAGCGTTTCGACGTGGCGGCTCATGGGGTCGTCGCTCTCGTCGCAGTGCATATCGACCATCAACCCGCGCTCCGCCGCGATCTCGCACAAGCGGGTGACCGAGGCGGCGCCGTCCTGCATGGTGCGTTCGAAATGCGGGATGCCGCCGACCACATCGACACCCATGTCGAGCGCGCGCAGCAGGTTGGCCTCGGCCGTCGGGTCGCGGAACAGCCCGTCCTGCGGAAAGGCCACCAGTTGCAGGTCGAGATAGGGCGCGACCTGTCTGCGGACCTCCAGCAGGGCCTCGACCCCCTTGAGGTCGTCGTCGCAGACGTCCACATGGCTGCGGATGGCGCCGATACCCGCCGACACGGCCAGATCGCAATAGCGCAGGGCGCGGGCGATGATGTCGTCCACCGTCTGCACCGGTTTCAACTCGCCCCAGAGGGCTATGCCCTCCAGCAATGTGCCGGAGACATTCATGCGCGGCGTGCCGAGCGACAGCGTCGCGTCCATGTGGAAATGCGGATCGACAAAGGGCGGCGAGACGAGCCGGCCCTTCGCGTCGATCACCACCCGCGCCTCGCCGTCGATGTTGCGTTCCACCGCGGCGATGCGGCCATGGGCGCAGGCGATATCCAGCCCCGTTCGCCCGTCGGGCAGGGTGGCGTTTTTCAGGATCAGGTCGAACATGGGGCAGCTCCTATCGTTGGCCCTTGAACCAGGGTTTGAGCAGGGCACGGGGATAATCGGCCCTGCGCGCCACGACCACAAGGGCGATGATGGACAGAACATAGGGCGCCATCAGGAAAATCTGTGGCGGGATGAAGGCGCCGACCTCGGTTTGCAGGCGGACCTGGAAGGCATCGAAAGCCCCGAACAGCAAGGCCCCGAGCAACGCCTTGCCCGGTCGCCAGCTGGCAAAAATCACCAGCGCGATGCTGATCCAGCCCCGCCCGTTGACCATGCCGAAGAAAAAGGCGTCGAAGGCCGACATGGTCAGGAACGCCCCGCCGAGCGCCATCAGCATCGACCCTGCCACCACCGCACTGATGCGCAGGCCGTAAACCGACAGCCCCTGCGCATCGACCGCATCGGGATTGTCGCCCACCGCGCGCAGGGCCACGCCGAGCGGGGTGCGGTTGAACACCCACCAGACCAGCGCCACGAGGAACAGCGCCAGCCATGTCATCGCGGTTTGCTGGAACAGCACCGGCCCGAGGAAGGGAATGTCCGACAGCAGCGGAATGTCGAGCGGGCGGAACGGCTCGATCCGCGGGGGCGAGGATACGTTCGGCAGGGCGGTGCGATAGGTGAAATAGCTGGCCGAGGTGGCCAGCATCGTCACCCCCAGCCCCGAGACATGTTGCGACAGGCCCAGTGGCACGGTCAGGATCGCATGGATCAGGCCGAAAAAACCGCCGGTCAGCATGGCAACAACGATGCCGCCCCACAAGCCCGCACCCAGCCAGACCGCCAGCCAGCCGGCCATGGCTCCGGCAACGAAAATGCCCTCGATGCCCAGATTCAGCACGCCGGCCCGTTCGCAGACCAGCGCGCCGAGCACACCGAAGATCAGCGGGGTGGCGATGCGCAGCGCGGCCTCCCAGAAGGTATCGGTCAGCAGGATTTGCAGGATATCCATTACGCGCCCCCCTTGGCAGGGGTGCCGAAACCGATTTTGTAGCGCGCGATAAACCCGCCGATCAGCACGGATATCAGCGACATGGACACCACCAGATCGGCAAGATAGCTCGATACGCCGATGGCGCGGCTCATGCTGTCCGCGCCGACAAAAACCGAGGCGATGAACAGTGCCGCCGCCACCACGCCGAGCGGCGACAGCCCCGCCAGCATGGCCACGACGATGCCGGTATAGCCGAAACCGGGCGACAGGTCAGCGGTCAGGTAGCCTTTCAGGCCGGCGACCTCGCTGACGCCGGCCAGTCCGGCCAGCGCGCCCGATACGATCGCGGCGCTCATGATCGTGCGGCGCACCCCGATACCGGCGTGCAGTGCCGCGGCGGCGTTTTCCCCGACAGCGCGCAGCCTGAAGCCCCAGACCGAGCGCCCGAGCATGATCTGCGCGATCACCGCCGCGACCAGCGCGAGGATCAGCCCCCAGTGCACCCGCATCCGAGGCAACAGTTGCGGCAGCATCCCCTGGTCGAGGATCGGTGCCGATTGCGGCCAGCCCATGCCCATCGGGTCCTTCAGCGGCCCTTCGAGCATCATTTGCAGGAAAATCAGGATGATGAAATTCAGCAGCAGCGTGGTCACCACCTCGTCCGCGCCGAAACGGGTTTTCAGATAGGCCGGTGCCGCCATGCCTGCCGCCCCTGCCGCCGCCCCGGCGATCAGGATCAGCGGCACGAGGACAAACCCCGGCGCGTCGATCAGGCCGGTGCCGATGGCTGCCGCCGCCAGCGCCCCGAGATAGAGCTGCCCCTCGGCCCCGATATTCCAGAGCTTCGCCCGAAAGGCCAGCGCCGCCGCCAGTCCGGTGAAAATCAGCGGGGTGGCGCGGGTCAGCATTTCGGTAAAGGAGAACATGGAACCGAAAACACCGGTGAACATCTTGCCGTAGGCCTCCACCAGATCGGCACCGGCCAGCAGCAGCGGAATGGCGGCCAGCGCCAGCGCGATCAGGGCCGACAGCACCGGCACGCCGTATTTCAGCACAGGCGGGACAGAGCTGCGGGGTTCGATACGGATCATGCGTGTTCTCCTGCCATCATCAGGCCGATGGCCTCGCGGTCGGTGGTGTCGGCGGCGATCAACCGGCCGTCATGGATGACAACGATGCGGTCGGCCAGTGCCAGCACCTCGTCCAGATCCTCGGAAATCAGCAGGACTCCGGCACCGCGGGCGCGGGCCTCCAGCAGACGGCGGCCAACCTCGTTCGCGGCCCCGAGGTCGAGGCCCCGCGTCGGCTGGTTGGCAAGGATCAGGCGCGGCGCACATTCGAAAACCCGCGCAAGGATCAGTTTCTGCATATTGCCGCCGGACAGCAGACGGGCCTCGGCATCGACACCGGGGCCGCGCACATCATAGGCGGCGGCCAGTTCCTGCGCATGGGCGCGGATCGCCGCCTTGCGCAAAAAGCCGTGTTTTTGCACATCGTCGGCGTCCAGACGTTCGATCACCATGTTTTCGGCCACGCTCATGGCACCGACAACGCCGTCGTGGTGGCGGTCCTCGGGGATGCGACCGATGCCCGCCTTCAACAGGGTTTGCGGATCGAATTTTGTGACCCTGCGCCCGTCCACCCGCATTTCGCCGCCGTCGGGGCGGGTCAGGCCGGAAACAAGCCGCGCCAGCGCCGTCTGGCCGTTGCCCGACACGCCCGCGATGCCGACGATTTCATGGGCACGCACGGTCAGCGAGACACGATGCAGGGAGTCGCGCGCACTTTTGCCCTTCACCGCGATGTTTTCCAGTTCCAGCACCGGATCGCCGGCCTGCATGGCCGCGCGGGCGGTGGCCTCGGTATCCGCGCCGACCATCATGCGGGCGATGATACGCTCGTCGGCCTCGGCGGTGGCAATCTCGCCCACCTTCCTGCCGTGGCGCAACACGGCGATGCGGTCGGAAAAGGCCAGCACCTCGCGCAGCTTGTGCGAGATGAAAATCACCGACAGCCCGTCGCGGGTCATGGCGCCGATGTTGTCGAACAGGGCGTCGGCCTCTTGCGGGGTCAGCACGGCGGTGGGTTCGTCCAGCACCAGAATGCGGGCGTCGCGGTAAAGCGCCTTGAGGATTTCCACCCGCTGCCGCTCGCCGACGGTCAGGTTGCCGACAAGTTCGTCCAGCGGGGCGGCCAGTCCCGAACGCTCGATGATCCCCTGCACCTTGCGCCGCGCGGCACCGCGATTACGGCGGAGTGACCAGAGGCTCTCGGATCCCAGCAGGATATTGTCGATCGCGGTCAGGTTCTCGGCCAGCGTGAAATGCTGGTGGACCATGCCGATGCCCGCCTCCAGCGCCGCCTGCGGATGGCCGAGTTGCAACGGGCGCAGGGTGCCGTCGCTATCGGCCACCTCGACGGAACCGCTGTCGGGCATGTAGTGGCCGAACAGCATGTTCATCAGCGTGGTTTTGCCGGCACCGTTCTCGCCCAGAAGCGACAGGACCTCGCCACGGTACAGGTCGATACTGACCGCATCGTTCGCGACGACATCCCCGAAGCGTTTCGACAGGCTCCGGAGCGATAATACGAGTTCGTTTGCCATGGGGGAAAGAGGGCCGGAAGGTCTCCGGCCCTTCCGATACTATTTGTCCGAAACGGGTGCTTCGTCGTTGATGTTGACCGTGAAGCTGCCGTCAAGGATGGCGGCCTCCTTGGCGCGGATCGCGGCAACCACATCTTCGGGCACCAGCGATTCATCGATGACCACGGAACCGCCGCCATATTTCATGAAGCTGTACTGGCCGTAATCATCCGCCGTATAGGTGCCGGACTTCACCGCCTCGACCGCCTTGTCGATGGTCGCTTCCATATGCCAGAGCGCCGAGGCAAGGATCGTGCCCGGATAGTCGGCCGAGGTGTCGATAACGTTGCCGATGGCCTTCACACCGCGCTCCACCGCCGCGTCGGAAACCCCGAAACGCTCGGCATAGAGCACATCGGCACCGGCGTCGATCATGGCAAAGGCGCTTTCCTTGGCCTTGGGCGGATCATACCAGCTGTCGATAAAGGTCACGAGGAACTTCACGTCCGGATTGGTTTCGCGCGCCCCGTCCATGAAGGCATTCATCAGGCGGTTGACCTCGGGGATCGCATAGCCGCCGACCATGCCGATAACATTGCTTTCGCTGGCGGCACCGGCGGCCATGCCGGTCAGGTAGCTCGGCTCGTGGATATAGTTGTCGAAAACCGAGAAGTTCGGCTCCTGCGGTTTGAAGGAGGAGCCCATCAGGAAGGCGGTGTCGGGATAGTCCAGCGCCACCTTGCGGGCGGCGCGTTCCAGACCGAAGACCTCGCCCACGATCAGATCGACGCCCTGCTCCGCATATTCGCGCATCACCCGCTCGTAATCGGTGTTGGAGACATTTTCCGAATAGACATATTCGATATCGCCGCGTTCCTCGGCCGCTTTCAGGGCGATATGGATGCGGCTGATCCATTGCTGGTCAACCGGCAGGGTGAAAATTCCGGCAACCTTGGTCTGCGCCACGGCCGCGCTGGCCGAGAACGCCATCCCGAGGGCCACCGCGCCGGCAATCACGCTGCGGCGGGTCAGATATTTGAGTGGTCTCATTTTCGTCTTCTCCTGTTGGTGTGGGTCTTTTCCGGTTATTTTGCGCGTATTCACGCATTTTTTTATCATTCGATCAAGATTTTTGTGCCTGCGCTGCGTGCAGGGCCTGCACCATTCCCGGAATTGATGTTATCAGGTTTTTGCCGGCGCGTGCGAATAAATGCGGCGCAGGACAGTTTTTTCCGGAGGCGCCATGTCGAACATTGCCATCATCGGTTGGGGATCACTGATCTGGGACCTCGACAACCTTGCACCGCATACGAACGGCGACTGGGAAATGGAGGGCGGGCCGTGCCTGCCGATGGAATTCAGCCGGATTTCCCCGAAACGGAAAATGGGGTTGGTGGTGTGTCTTGATCCGGTGGTCGGCGTGCCCTGTGCAACGCATGTCATCGCCTCGGACAAAACGGATATAGCGGCGGCGGTGGCGGATCTTGCGGCCCGCGAACGGGCGCCGCTGGACCGGATCGGCGCGGTGCATGTGGACGGAACACGACAGGGGCGGATGCCGGAGGTTTGCGAGACGGTGGCGGCGTGGTGTGCCCGCACGGGGCGGGACGGGGCGGTCTGGACCGATCTGGAGCCGAATTTTGCCGAACATACGGGGCAGGCGTTCTCGCTCGAACGCGGGCTGGCCTATCTGCGGAAGTTGCAGGGGGACAGTCTGGCCGAGGCGCATCGCTATATCACCAGCGCACCGCCACAGACCGCAACGCCCATGCGGAAATTTCTGGAATCGGACCCCTGGTGGCGGGGGTTAAATCCCTGACCACAGCACCGCGATCACACCGGCCACGATGATTGCCGCCATGGTCAGGTTAAACACGCGCAGACGCAGCGGCGATTTCAGCCAGCGTTGCAGAAACTGCCCGAAGGCGGCCCAGCCGGTGGCCGAGGTTGCGCCGCTCAGCATCGAGACCACGGCCATGATCGCCGCCGACAGCACGGGTTGCTCGGCATTCAGGAACTGCCCGACGAGGCCGACGCACATCGCCCAGGCCTTCGGGTTGATCCACTGGAAGGCTGCGGCCTGCAGGAAGGTAAACGGACGGGTGCGGGCGCCCGGCTCGCCCGGGGCCCTGGTGTTGGCGATGCGCCATGCCACCCAGAGCAGAAGCGCGGCCCCTGCCCAGCGCAAAACGGTCTGGATGACGGGGAAACGGTCGAAAACCTCGCCCAGTCCCAGCGCCACGGTGAACAGCATGAAGCCGAAACCGACGAACACCCCGACGATATGCGGCAGGGTTGCCCGCAAACCGAAGGTTGCGCCGGAGGAGGCCAGCATCAGATTGTTCGGCCCCGGCGTCCATGTGGCGGCCAGCAGGATACCGAAAAGGGCGAGGATTGAATCGAAAGGCATTTTCAGAGTCCGGATAGGTCAGGGAACATGACCATTCCAGAAGCCGCGCGGCGTGTCAACCGTCCAGCAGCGCGCTTTTGTCGAGGGTGAAGCCGGAGTCTATCCACCGGCGTTCCAGCCGCTTCAGTTCGGCCCCCAATTGCGGACCGGCGCCGGTTTTTTCCATTAGGTCGGCCCCGCGCAGGGGAAATTCCGCGGAGGCGCCTCTGGCCACTTCGACGGCCAGCCCGTCCGGCAAGGGGGTGCCAAGGGTTGCCGCCGTGACCAGCGCCGCATCAAGCGCCGCATCGCCACCGAAAAGATAGGCGTTGACGGCGGCGCTCTCGCCCGACTGCATGGCCTTGCGGATGTTGGACAGATCGCGGGCCTCGGCCTTTGACAGGCGCAGGGCCTTGGCCGGTTTCTCGCCCCCCAGCGCCACCAGCCGCCGTTGCCAGCGCGGGGCGATGGTGTTGACCTGTTCCAGATGCACCAGCGGCGCAATAAACTGTGCCGAGGCACCGGCCAGCACCTGCGCCAGCGCGCCACAGGCATCCATCGCGGCCAGCGCGGGAGCGGGATCCGGCGCGGCGAGGAGTTTTTTCATCTCGGACCCGTTGCGTTCCTTCGACAGGCGCGCAATGCCCTCCACATGGGTGGCGCAGGCGGCGAGACCCTCGGGGTCCGGTCCCTCGGCAGGGTTGCCATACCACGCATAGAACCGGAAAAACCGCAGGATGCGCAGGTAGTCCTCCTCGATCCGCCGGGCGGCGTCCTCGATAAAGCGGATGCGGCGGGCCTTGATGTCGGGCAGGCCGCCGACCGGATCGGTCAGGGTGCCGTCGGCAGCGACATAGAGTGCGTTGACGGTGAAATCGCGGCGCAGGGCGTCGTCGTGGATGTTGTCGGAAAAGGCCACGGTGGCGCGGCGGCCGTCCGTAGCGACATCCTTGCGAAAGGTGGTGACCTCGTGCGGGATACCGTTGCTGATGACGGTGATCGTGCCGTGGTCGATGCCGGTCGGCACGGATTTCATCCCTGCGGCCCCGACGATTTCCACCACCTGTTCGGGGCGGGCGTCGGTGGCCATGTCCACATCGGCGACCGGCACGCCAAGCAGCGCATTGCGCACGCAGCCGCCCACGGTATAGGCCTGATGCCCCGCATCGGCGAGCGCCCGCAGCACGCGCTGGGTATCGGGGGCTGTCAGCCAGTCTCCGGTTACCTGCATTGCAATATCCTGTCGCTGAGCGCCCTGATTATGCGCGCGGTGGCCCCCCAGATGTAATAGGGACCATAGGGAATGGTGTAATAGCGGCGGCGGCGGCCCTGCCAGTTGCGGCCCTGAATGGTCATATTCGCCGGATCCATCAGGAAATCGAGCGGGGTTTCGAATACCTCCTCGACCTCGCCACGCTCGGGCACCGGTGTGAAATCCCGCACCAGCCCGAGAACGGGGGTAACAGTGAAATTCGTCACGGTTTCATGCCGGTCCAGCGGGCCGAGCAGGGTGACCTCGGTATGCGGCAGGCCGATTTCCTCCTGTGCCTCGCGCAGGGCGGCATCCTCGACGGTTTCGCCATCCTCGACCTTCCCCCCGGGGAAGGCCACCTGCCCGGGGTGGTGTTTCAGGTGCGAGGCGCGTTTGGTCAGCACCACCTGCAAGCCCGAAGGCCGCGTGATCACCGGCACCAGCACCGAAGCGGGGCGCAGCTTGCGGCCCTTGGGCAGCAGCGCCGTGTATTCGGGGTTGAGGTCGTAGTCGGACGAAGGCGCCACCGGCCCCATATCCACCGCACGGCGGAGCTGATCCACCGTAATCATAACAGATGCCCGCTTTTGGCCGCCTTGGTCGCCAGGTAGCCCTCGTTATGCGGGTTTTCCCCGACCTTGAGCGGGACACGTTCGGTGACTTTGATGCCGGAGGATTCCATCATTGCCACCTTGGCGGGGTTGTTGGTCATCAGCCGCACGGCGGAAAAGCCCAGCGCCTTGAGGATTTCGGCGCCGAGACGGAAATCCCGTTCGTCATCCTCGAACCCCAGCCGGTGGTTGGCCTCGACAGTGTCGAAACCCTGATCCTGCAGCGCATAGGCCCGCATCTTGTTGGCGGCGCCGATACCGCGCCCCTCCTGGTTCATATAGAGCAGAACCCCCGCGCCCCCGGCCCCGATCTGGGCCAGTGCCGCGCGCAGTTGCGGGCCGCAGTCGCATTTGAGCGAGCCGAGCAGGTCGCCGGTGAAACAGGCGGAATGCAGGCGGGCCAGCACCGGCCTGTCGCGCGGCGGGTTGCCGATTTCGACGGCGTAGTGTTCCTCGCCACCGTCGAGCGGGCGGAACACATGCACGCGGCCCTGTTCCGAAACATGCATCGGCAGGCGCGCGGCGGAGACCTCCTGCAATCCGGTCACTTCGGCCAGCGTCAGCAGATCCTGCGCCGCGATCCGGTTCAGCCCGTCCTCCCGCACCAGCGCATCGGCATTCCGCACCGGCACCACCACCACGGCGGGGAGCAGATGGGCGCGTTTGGCCAGCGCGATGCCGGCGCGCGGAATATCGGCAGAACCGTCGCGGATGCTGCGGAACGGCCCTTTCATCGGGGTGTCGAGGTCGCGCGACGGGTCGGCCATGGCGTGCAGCCAGTCGACACCGGCCCCGTCCGGCACCGCAATCCGCGCCAGATCGCCGTCATAGGCGGGAGTGTGCAGGGTTTCGGCACGGCGTGCGGTGATCGCCAGTTGCAGCCCCGTGCCCAGCGCGCGCAATTCGGCCAGACGGGCGGAGGTCAGGGCCTCGGCCGCCAGCACCAGCGCGGCGCTGTCCCCGTCGGTCACCACCACCGGCACGCCGATGCGGATATCGCTGCCCATGCGGGCGATGCGTTCTTCTCGGTTCAGGGACAGGGTCATGCGGGCCGCCAAATGTTACAGTTTGTGTTCCCGTATATCCCCTGCCCGCCGGAATTGAAACATTTCCCGCAAAAGCCACACAGCTGTGTGAGGCGCCTTGCGAAAACCGCCGTGGCCGAACATCTTGGGGACAGAAACGGAGGAACGCACAATGGGCAATATCAAGAAAATCCTGATGGTCGATGACGAGGAGGACCTGCGCGAGGCGCTGGCCGACCAGTTGGTGATGACCGACGAGTTCGACGTGTTCGAGGCCGGAACCGGTGCCGAGGGGCTGAAAAAGGCCAAGGAAACCCTGTATGACCTGATCGTGCTGGACGTGGGGCTGCCCGACATGGACGGCCGCGAATTGTGCCGTTTGATGCGCAAGCAGGGGGTCAAGGCGCCGATCCTGATGCTGACGGGGCATACGACCGACTCCGATACCATTCTGGGGCTGGATGCGGGGGCGAACGACTATGTTTCCAAACCGTTCAAATTTCCGGTGCTGCTGGCCCGCATCCGCGCGCAGCTGCGCCAGCATGAGCAGTCCGAGGACGCGGTGTTCACCATCGGGCCGTATACGTTCAAACCGGCGGCCAAGATGCTGATCGACGATGACGAGCGCAAGATCCGGCTGACCGAGAAGGAAACCAATATCCTGAAGTTCCTCTATCGGGCCAACGAAGGTGTGGTCGCGCGCGATGTGCTGCTGCACGAAGTCTGGGGCTATAACGCCGGTGTCACCACGCACACGCTGGAGACCCATATCTATCGTCTGCGCCAGAAGATCGAGCCGGACCCCTCCAACGCCCGCCTGCTGGTAACGGAGAGCGGCGGCTACCGGCTGGCTATTTAACCTGTTTCCCTCCCTGGACTTGAGCCCGCTGCGCCTGTCGTAGCGGGTTTTTTTGTGGATTGTCGCCACAACAGGCATCCACCGCTTGCCGCTCTGGCCGCTGCATATAGCCGCAACCTGTGGAAACCGGCTGCAAGTATACATAGCTCGGATACCGAATTCGGCATTAATACGGAGGTAACCCTCACAAAACCGCTTTCCGGCGCTTGACCTTCCACCTGCTGGAAAGCCTAGTTCAACATTAGCAACCAACAAGGATCCCGGATGACACCGCTTAGTTTCACATTTTCCCGACGTAATTTTCTGAAATCCACAGGCGCGGCTTTTGTCGTCGCGGGCAGCTTTCCGCTGGCCGGCCGGACACAACAGAACGGCGCTATAAACCCGTTGCGCATTCCGGCGCAGCTCGAAGGGCGGGACGAGGGCGGTGTGCAGGTTTACGACCTGACCATGCGGAAAGGCATCTCGACATTTTTCGAGGGTTACGAGACCGAGACGCTGGGCCTGAACGGCGATTACCTCGGGCCGACCCTGCGGATGCGCGACGGCGAAACCGTGCGGATCAATGTCACCAATACCATCGGCGAAACCTCTACCCTGCACTGGCACGGGATGCACCTGCCGGCGAAAATGGATGGCGGGCCGCACCAGCCGATCCGGGACGGGGAAACCTGGTCTCCGGAATTCACGGTCAAGCAGAAGGCTGCCGCGCTCTGGTATCATTCCCACCAGATGGAAAAAACCGCCGAGCATGTCTGGCGGGGGCTGGCCGGCATGGTCTGGATCGACGACGCGGAAAGCGACACGATCGAGCTGCCGAAAACCTATGGCACCGACGATTTGCCGCTGGTATTGCACGACCGCCGTTTCGCCAGCGACGGCAGCATGGAATACCGGGCGGGCATGCGCGAAATGATGATGGGCATGATCGGAAACGTTCCCCTCGCCAACGGCACGGTAGACCCGTATTTCGACGCGACAACAGAAAAGCTGCGCCTGCGGATACTCAACGGTTCGAACGCCACGTTCTATTACCTCGGACTCGACAACGACCAGCCGTTCACGCAGGTCGCCTCGGACGGAGGGTTCCTCGAAACACCGGTGGAAATGACGCGACTGCTGCTCGGGCCGGCGGAACGGGCCGAAATCGTGATCGATCTGGAACCGGGACAGGTTGTATCGCTGCGCAATATTTCCAACGCGCTGCCGTTCCGGTTCCTTGAAATCCGCGCGGCCGAAACCCTGACCCCCTCACCAGCCATTCCGGCGCGGCTGACCGACATCGAATGGCTGAAGCCGGAAGATGCGGTTGTGACCCGCCGTTTCGACATGGAAACCCGCATGGGTGGCATGATGGGCGGCGGCGGCAATGCGCACACCATCAACGGCAAGGTCATGGACATGATGCGCATCGACGAAACCGTAAAGATGGGCGATACCGAAATCTGGGAGATCCGCAACGTCTCGGGCATGCCGCATGTCTGGCATATGCACGATGTGCAGTTCCAGATCCTCGACCGTAACGGCAAGCCGCCCCTCGCCAACGAAATGGCCCGCAAGGATGCCGTCACCCTGCGCGGTGGCGAGGTCGTGCGCCTGATCATGCGGTTCGAGGATTACGCCGACCCCGACACCCCCTTCATGTATCACTGCCACATTCTGGAACACGAGGATGCGGGCATGATGGGACAATTCGTGGTGGTCTGACCCCGCTGAAAAGGAAAGCAACCGATGACGAAATTCGATCAGAACTCCCTGTTTCCCGCAACCGCCATGCCGGATGCCGAATGGTGGAAACATCTGTGGCCCAGACCGGAGATCGTCTTGCGCAAGGTCTGCATCCGCCCCGGCATGAGCGCCGTGGACCTGTGTTGCGGCGACGGCATTTTTACCGCACCGATGGCACGAATGCTCGAAGGGCGCGTGACCGGGGTCGATATTGACCCTGCCATGCTGGCCCGTGCCAAACGCCACGTCAAAAAACAGGGTGGGCCGGATTGCACATGGGTGCAGGGGGATGCACGCAACCTGCCCGGACTGCTGGAGGAAAAGGTCGATGCGGTGCTGATCGCCAACACCTTTCACGGAATCCCCGACAAGCCGGAAATGGTGCGGGGGGTGAAACAGGTGCTGAAGCCCGGCGGGTTGTTCATCGTCATCAACTGGCACGCGCAACCGCGCGAGGAAACCACCGTGCTGGGCCATGCCCGCGGACCGGATACCGCACTGCGCATGACGCCGGTAGAAACCAGCAAGATGATCGAGGCCGAGGGCTTCACGCTGGAAACCGTGGCAGAGCTGCCGCCGTATCATTACGGCGCGGTGTTTCGCCTGCCGGCATAGCGCCCGGGTCGGGACAAGGCTTTATTCGCCATATACATACAAACGCGGAGTGGAAATTCTCATGCACCCATGGTATCTGATTGGAGTTACAGGGCTATATCCGCAATCATTGACAATCGGTTCAGAGGCGCGACACGGGAAATAATATCAGTGAAGTATCCGGAAACTTCACAGGTACGACGGCGCCGGATTCGACATCGGGGATATTTCTGGACGGGTGGGTCGCAACGCTCGACCTTGGCGACCCGACCGTCACATCCATCAGCGGGGATTTCGACGAATACGACGGGGCCACCGGGACAAGCACCGGCGAGGCGAGCCCTTACACGTTCGGCCCCCTGAGCACCACGGCCTACGGCACAATCGTATTCGATACCAATACCGGAACCTTTACCTTCGTCGTTGACAGGGCGGCGGTCATTGCGTCGGGAGCCGACCAGGTCGTTTCCTTCACCGTGACCGGGAGCGGTTTTTTCGGAGACGAGGATTCCGTCACTATTACCATTCTTGTCTGTGTGGCCCGCGGCACCTTGATCGAAACGTCGCATGGCGATGTGCCGGTTGAAAAGCTGGCGGTCGGCGATCTGGTGCAAACACTGGATAACGGTCTGCAACCTGTCCGCTGGATCGGCTCTCGCAAAATCGGGGCGGCGGAACTGGCGGGCAACGACTCTCTGTTGCCAATCCGTATTCTGAAGGGCGCTCTGGGAGAGGGCCTGCCGGAAAAGGATCTTCTGGTATCCCCGCAACACAGGGTGCTGGTCGGTGGCTGGCGCGCGGAATTGCTGTTTGGCGAGTCCGAAGTGCTGGCGCCGGCAAAAGGCCTGATCAATGATCACACCGTGATACGGGACACAAGTGTCGAGGAAATCGAGTATTTCCACGTTCTTTTCGATTCACACGAAATCATCAAAACCGATGGTGCCTTTACGGAAAGCTTCCATCCCGGAGCCTATACCATGCGGGAGATGGATGACGCCGCACGTGCCGAGCTGATACAGATCCTCCCGCAATTGGCAACTGCCTCCGGGAGCTATGGCAATACGGCACGGATGGTGCTCAAAACCTCAGAGGCGGGGCTGATCGATATATCGAGAGAAGGTTTCTAGGGCGTAGACCCATAAATCCCGCACCGCCAGTTATCCGGATTTTTGTTCTGGCAAGGCGCAATCCCGCAGGAATAGCGGGGCTATTTCAAGGGGTTGCAACACAGCCAGGGCGGAAATCCGGATAACCCGAAGGGCGTGGATATCGCTTCATTTCAGCGGCTCGCGACGCTTGCCAATAGAACCACTATTGACGGCGCGTCGCAAACCACTGATATTTCGCGATATTCACGCTGGCGGCGCGGGGTTTATGAGTCTACGCCCTAATATCCCCAAGGGCGGTTACGGGCTGCGTCCTTGCTGCCGGTCAGAACCAGTTGCCCCTCGGCAATTTCCAGCGACAGCGCTCCGCGTTGACGCAACGTTTCCCGCCAGATCACCAGACACGGGCCGCGCACAGATTCAGCGCGGGCCAAGACCAGCACGGTTTCTCCGCTGCAATAGGAGGCGGTTTCGGCAGCATCCTTTCCGGCATGGAGCACAAGGCGCCAACCCGCGAAT
>JALSHL010000088.1 GCA_026982255.1 Paracoccaceae bacterium
CGCCAATGGCGAGATGCTGGAACATGCCGAGGTTTTCGGCAATCTCTACGGCACCCCCCGCGCTCCGGTCGAGGCGGCGATCACCGCAGGCCGCGACGTGTTGTTCGATGTGGACTGGCAGGGCGGTCAGCAGATCCGCAATTCGCCGCTGAAGGACGCCGTCGTCTCGATCTTCATCCTGCCGCCCTCGATCGAGGCGCTGGAGGAACGTCTGGAAAAGCGCGGGCAGGACAGCGCCGAGACCATCGCCGGACGCATGGACAAATCCCGCGACGAGATCAGCCACTGGGCCGAATACGACTATGTTCTGGTCAACGACGACCTGGAGCGGGCCGAAAACAATCTGCGCGCTATCCTGACCGCCGAGCGTTTGCGCCGCGACCGCCGCCCCGAACTGGTCCCCTTCGTGCAATCCCTGAACGCGGAATTCGAGGAGCGCCGCAAATGATCTACGAACTCGACGGCCGCGCGCCGCAATTTCCCGAAAACGGCGATTTCTGGGTGGCGCCGGATGCCAATATCATCGGCGATGTGGTGCTGGGCGCGGCCACCGGCATCTGGTTCGGCAGCACCCTGCGCGGCGATAACGAGCGTATCACTATCGGCGCGGGTTCCAACGTGCAGGAAAACACCGTCATGCACACGGACATGGGATTCCCGCTGACCGTGGGGCAGGGCTGCACCATCGGGCACAAGGCCATGCTGCACGGCTGCACCATTGGCGACAACACCCTGATCGGCATGGGCGCCACCATTCTGAACGGCGCGAAGATCGGCAACAACTGCCTGATCGGGGCCGGCGCGCTGGTCACCGAGGGCAAGGAAATCCCCGACGGCTCGCTGGTCGTCGGCGCACCGGCACGGGTCATTCGCCAGCTTGACGAAAAAACCGTCGAGAGCCTGCGCGCCTCGGCCCTGTCGTATCAGGTCAACATGCGCCGCTTCCGCGACGGGCTGAAGCCTATAGCGTAACCCGCAGCCCTTCGCCGGTTTCCTGCATATCCACCGTCCGGCCCAGATCGCGCGCCAGATCGCGGGCCAGCGGAAACTGCACCAGCGCCGGTTGCACCGGTTCCACCGGCATTTGCCATTCCAGAATTTTCCACGCATCCCCCGCCTGCACCCGCGGGGCCGCGACATCGACCGTCCAGATACCGCCGGCCTGGGATACCGCAATGTCCCCGCCCAGCGGCAGCGCCGTTTCCACGCAAAGCAACACCAGAAACACCAGTTTCACCTCGCGCCGCGGCGTGGCCTCCTCCAGCCCTTCCCAGCGCAGGGACATCCGCGCCGATTCCAGCATTGCGGCCGCGGTCTTTTCCACCTCCGGCCGGCCCAGCACCGCCCCGTCGGAACTCTGCCCGAAACAGATACGGAAAAACTGCAGCTTCGCCTTGGCGTTTTCCACACTGTCGGCGATCAGCCCGACCTCGGGCAGGGTGCTTGCCATTTCCTCCAGCAATTCGATACCATTGCCGATAGCCCCGACAGGGCTTATCAGGTCGTGACATATCCGCGACGACACCAGCGCGTCTATCGAGGGCGCGGTCATGCCAACACCGGAAGGGCGGCGATGAACCAGTTTCTGCAACCCGGCGACCTCGTGCGCCACCCCGATTGTCCCGACTGGGGAACGGGACAGGTGCAATCGGTTATCGGTGACCGCATCACGGTCAATTTCGAACAGTGCGGCAAAGTAGTCATCAACGGCTCCGTCATCCTTCTCGACCTCGCGCCCGCTGCGGGCAGGGGTAATCTCGACTCAAACCGTTAAGGTAAGGTTAATTCCAAAAATTACAACCTATAATTGCATTGCGCTGATGCCTTGCACCGGTTGCGAATCCGCCGGATTTTGCTAGATTGCCCGCGCAACACCCGTGGTGACCAGCGGCCGGAGGCCAAGCCTGTATGAAAACCGACCCATCCCGATTTCAGGTCCGGCTGGCCGAAACCCCCGAAGACATCGCCGCCGCGCAGCGCCTGCGCTATCGCGTCTTTGTCGAGGAAATGGGCGCGCGGGCCAGCGTCGAGGAACAGGCCCTGCGTCAGGAAATGGATGAGTTCGATCCCTGGTTCGAACACCTTCTGCTGATCGACACCACGGTGACCGGCGACCCGCGCGATGCGGTGGTCGGCGTCTATCGCCTGATGCGCGGCTCGGTGGCGAAACAGGGGATCGGCTTTTACGGCGCGTCGGAATACGACCTGTCGAAACTGGAAAACCTGGCGGTGGAGACGCTGGAACTCGGCCGTTCCTGCATCGCGCCGGAGGCCCGTGGCGGGGTAGGCCTGCACCTGCTCTGGGACGCGCTGGGCGATTATGTGGTGCGCCACGACATCCGCGTTCTGTTCGGTGTGGCCAGCTTTCACGGCACGGACCCGGCCGCGCTGGCGGAACCGCTCTCCTACCTGCACCACGCCCACCTCGCGCCGCCGGAATTGCGCGTGACCGCCCGCGCCTTCACCCCGATGGATGTGCTGCCGCCCGGGCAGGTGGACAAAACCCGCGCGCTCAAACAGATTCCCTCGCTGATCAAGGCCTATCTGCGCCTCGGCGGTTTTGTCGGCGAGGGTGCTTTCATCGACCATGATTTCAATACTATCGACGTATGCCTGATCATGGATACGGAAAAAATGGTGCAGAAATACCGCGCTTTCTATACCCGCGGGCGCAAATAATGGAGTGGTTCGGCGAATGGGAGCCGGAGCTGGCACCGCCGAAATGGCACCAGTGGCCCCGCGTAATCCTGCGCGGTCTCGCCATGCTGCTGGGCACCGGCATCCTGCTGGTCGTCTATCTGCTGTTCTACGGTATCGAGAAATTCCTGCCGCTGCGGGTGACAAAATACATCGCGCAGATCTGGGCGCGCATGGGGCTGTTCCTCTGCGGGCTGAAGCTGGAACTGCGCGGCAAACACATGGGACAGGGCGGGGCGCTGGTTGCCAACCACGCCTCGTGGATCGACATTTTCAGCTTCAACGCCGCGGCGCGCGTTTCCTTCGTTGCCAAGGCCGAAGTCCGCAACTGGCCCCTGATCGGCTTCCTCGGCCGCATCACCGGCACGCTTTTTATCGAACGCCGCCAGTCCCACGCCAAGAAACACCAGCAGGCCCTGCTGGAACGGCTGGACCGTGGCGAGCAGCTCTGCTTTTTCCCCGAGGGCACCAGCACCGACGGCATGCGCGTCCTGAAATTCCGCTCCACCCTGTTCAGCGTTTTCCACACGCCCGAACTGGTCGGCCACGTCTGGGTCCAGCCCGCCACCGTCACCTATTACGCACCGCAGGGCGAGATACCGGAATTCTATGGCTGGTGGGGCGACATGGGTTTCCTCGATCATATCCTGACCGTTCTGGCCTGCCCGCGCGGCGGCCGCGTGCGCGTCACCTTCCACGCACCGGTGCGCGCCGCGGATTTCGGGACCCGCAAGGCCCTCGCCGCCTATTGCGAAGGGGTCGTGCGCAAGGGGCTAGAGGCCGATCTGGCCGGCAAAACTCCGTAGCCGGAATGCGGGGCGGTTCGATTTCGGGTATTGCGTCGCTTTCGGCTTTATACCAGATTGGCGGCTACACCGGCCATTGACCCAAGAGAAGAACCAACGTGCAACAAGCTATGGGCACAAATAGAAAACCGTCCGCGGTGCTGGGGGACATCGTGGCGTCCGATCATGAATTCCGGAGGCTGGTTCTTGACATATACAGAAACCGGTCCTGTCTGTTTGTGGTCGGCTTTGTCTGGCTTTTTACCACGATCTTTGCGCCGGGTGACAGGATGCAGGATGCGACATTGCCTTGGCGTGCCATATACAATGCCGGGGGTATCCTCTTCTATTATATGGCCGGATATCTCCTGCTGCCCTCTGTGTTGCGATGGGGATTGTCGCGCAACATACCCTTCGTATGGGTGAATTCGGTTTTCTACATGGTCCTGGCGGGTGTCGAAACCGCTTTTTTTCTGGCGGTTTTTCCCGATTCAGACGGTTTCCAGGTGCTATACTACTGGCTGACGACAATCGTCATGATCGTCATTTCGGTTTCTCTGCTGACCTACTATTTCGAAGACACGGTGCGAAAGCGGCTGTCGAGGCAACCTGAGCTGTTGCCGCTCTGGCGACCGCTGACCCTGCCCGACAGCAATCTGGAGCTTCTGTTGCCACAGGATGTCCGGGCGCCGGTCCGCCGGATAGAGGCACAGAACCAGTATGTGCGCGTTCTTACCCGAACAGGAGAGGCGCTGTTGCGCATGAGCCTGAACGAAGCCGAAGGAATGTTGCCCGCAAACGATGGGTTGCGTATTCACCGTTCGATCTGGATGCACAAGAACGAGATGGAGGAACTCTTTTTCCACAATGGCAACCCGAGGCTGCGCAACGTGGAAAAACAGGTTTTTCCGGTCAGTCGCAAGAAGGTGGATGAATTGCGCAGGATTCTCGAAAGCAAACAGTTGCCGGTTGCCGGTTCAGCCAGCGCGGATGATCCTGTCCTCTGAGGGTCGGAGCAAGGCGTCAGTCACACCAAAGTGGCGTTATCCGTTCCAAAACCGGTTTCCGGCAGTTTATTTTTCACAACATTATCAAGAACATCGGCAGGGCATTCGGAGTGCTTCCAAAGTCCGGGGCATGCCCGCCCTTTTTGCGGAACGGAAACAGTCCAGGATGGGATGAGTAAGAAACTGCTTGAGGACAAGATCATGACAACGCACAAGAACAAAATTGGAAAACTGCTGCTTTCGGCCGTGATGGCGCTCGGATTTGCCGGAACGGCGCAGGCCAGCATCTTCGGTCCCGTGAATGGTTCCGGCTGGTCGATTTTCGGACCGGTGCACGGCTCCGGCTGGGATATCAACCACGACGGCAAGGATGATATCGGGAACTGGTCGATTTTCGGCCCTGTGAGCGGTTCCGGCTGGTCGATTTTCGGACCGGTGAATGGATCCGGTTGGGATATCAACCACGACGGCAAGGATGATATCGGGAACTGGTCGATTTTCGGTCCCGTGAACGGTTCCGGCTGGGACATCAATCATGACGGGATGCCCGACATCGCCGGCTGGTCGATTTTTGGCCCTGTGAATGGCTCGGGTTGGAACATCGCCTGTCTTTACAACTGTTCGGGTAACTTCGGTCTTCAGGCTCCGATACGTGGTGGTGCGCCGATGGTGGGGGGCGCTCCTTACATGCCCGGGACGCCGGTGTTTGTGCCGGTGGTCATAATGCCGCAAATGATGCCGCAAACGGGGCCGGTGGGCGGACTGCCTGCGGGCGTTGTGCAGTGCAGCTTTTCCGACGAAGTGACGCTTCTGGCCAAGTCTGTTTCCGATTGCGAAACCGCCGGTGGTGAAGTGCAGCAAAGCGCCACTTCCGGCGAAGGTTCCGACAGCACCGGGAACGACGGCTAAGGCCGTTCTCCCGTGGACCGGCGGTTTTCCCGCCGCCGGTCCCGTGCCCCGAACTATCCGGAAAAATACAGGAGTCCGAACCGATGCCGTCGAAACGTTCATTTTTTGCAATACTGACCGCCCTGACCATGCTTGCCGTTCCTGCCGGTGCGGGCGAGACTTGGCTGTTTGCCGCCGCAGCCTGCCCTCCATGGAAGGATATCAAAGGCGATCCGGAACAGAATGCCAAACTGAACGGGGCTTGCGAAAAGGATATCGGCCTGATCCTTTCGGGTATGCAGGCAGCTTTCGATTTGCCGGAAGAACGGGTGGTGACGCTGCTGAACGAGGAGGCTACCGGCGCCGGGGTCAGTGCCGCGATTACCGAACTGGCCAGTCGGGTGAAGCCTGATGACAGGGTTATTTTCTATATCAACATTCATGGAGGGCGGATCGAGGGCCTCTACAAGGGTTATGATGTGAAAGACGAGGTATTCGCCTGGTATACTGCGGAACGCCCGTCCAGTGGCGAGGCGGCCACCGCCAATGGTGACTGGATGACGGCGCGGGCCTTCCGCGATCTGGTCAATGGCGTAATGGCGCGCGAGATCGTCACCATTATCGAGGCCTGCTATGCCGATGCGGCGCTGGCGGACTATATCGACAATGTGCGCGGGGGGATCGGCGGTCGTGGCGACGACTGGAACGGGCGCGAGGCGGTGATCTTCAGCGCCTACGAGGAGCAACTCGCCAATTTCACCCCGGACGAGACCGAAGCGCTCTTTACCAAGATATTTTCGGGAACCCTCGTCGAGCCGGATAACGGAACATTGTTCGAGGCTTTCGAGGAGGCCCGGGTGGAAACCCACCGCGCGGTGCGCGAGAACTGCGCCAAGGATCACACGCTCAAGGAGCTTGTGGACGGCTGGCAGAGTTATCGCGAATTGTGCACCCAGATGCCCAATGCCTGGGATCCTTTCGGGCTTCTGGATGATATCCCGCTGAAGCGTTCTTCCTACGGCAGTCAGAATTCGTTCTGACGGTGCCCGAAACGGTGCGGGAAGCCGGACCTGTCAATCCTGTGTGCGCGCGGGGGCGGCAGGGGCCGGGCTTTCCTCCCGTTCCAGAACCTCCGCCACTGAATCCGCGAAACCGATGCCGGCCTCCTGATAGATGCAATAGACCTCCTGCGCACCGGCGGCGAGCAGTTTCGCGTTTTCCTCGGGATAACGTGCAATCGCGATGGTTTTTCCGGCGAAACCTATATTTTCCAGTTCTTTCAGCGCATCCAGACTGGCCTTGAGGTTCGGCACCGCCAGCAGGATCACATCCAGATGCCGGATATTGTCGCCGATACTGTCCCAGAAATCGGGATCGCTCGGATCGCCGGCAAAGACCCTGCGGCCTTCACCGCGCAGCTTTTCCACGGTTTCGCGGTCGAAATCGAAGCCGATGACCTGTCCGCCATACCGTTCATGCACCCGTTCGTAGGTGCTGGCCCCGATACGGCCCAGCCCGAAAACCGCGATCCGGGCAGCGCACAGGTCCTCGACCGGCACCGGCGGGGGACCGTCCGTGCGCTGGAACCGCATCCAGAACGCCTTGAACCGGCGATACAGGGGATCGTCGTAGCGGTTGATCACCGCGGCAATGGCAAAGGACAGCGACAGCGCGATAGCCAGCACCACCAGCCATTGCTCGCCAATCCAGCCGTTCTTTGCGCTGATGGCGGCGACGATCAGGCCGAACTCGCTGAAGTTGGTCATGTAAATGCTGGCGAACAGCGACGTGCGCGCCCGTTTGCCGAACCAGACCATCAGCAGGAAAAACAGTGCCGATTTCAGGAACACCATAGGCACCAGCGCCAGCGCCACCAGTGCCGTATCGACCGACAGGTAACCGGACATGCCGATCCCGAGGAAAAAACCGACCAGAAACAGGTCTTTCAGACTGTACATGGATTTGGCCATCTCGCCCGCCTTCGGAAAGGGCGACAGCAACATTCCGATCACCAGCGCCCCCAGATCGCCCTTGATCCCGACCAGCTCGAACAACTCTGCCCCGCCGAGGGCCAGAAACAGGCCATAGAGGATCAGCAACTCGCTATGCCCGACCCGTTGCAGCACGAAAGCGAACAGCCGCCGCAGCGGTATTAGCAACACCAGAAACACCGCCCAGACGGTCGGCAGCTTGCCGGTTGACGCCGCCAGGAAAATCACGGCCAGAATATCCTGTATAATCAGGATGGTCATGGCCAGTTGCCCGTGCGAGGCGTTGACCTCCTCGTTTTCCTGCAAGGTTTTGACCACGAATACCGTGGAGGAGAAACTCAGCGCAAAGCCGATGACCAGCACGGTGGACAGGCCGCTGCCCTGCAGATAGGACACGGTGGTAAACACCGCCCCCAGCAGCAACACAACAGCCCCGAGCGCCAGCGTTACTCCGGTTGTATGTAGCAGCGTGATCGCCACCACCGGCGCATTGGCCAGCACACGGGGGTTGAGCTTCAGCCCGATAGTGAACAGCAGCAGCGTAATGCCCACATCGGACAGCTTCTCCAGCGCCTCCGACCCGGAAAACCCCATCAGGTTGAGCGAAAACCCCGCCACCAGATAGCCCACCAGCGGCGGCAGCCCCGTGCGTGACGCGAGGAACCCGAACAGGAACGACAGGGTGATCCAGCCGATCTCTCCGGTTGCGATATCTGCCCAGCCCAGTTCCATCCTGCCTCCGGTATGCCGGAAAATGCCCGTTGCGGGCGGTTACTTCAGCGCATCCATGACGCGCTTCACCGCCGCAACCGCGCCGGCCTCGTCGCTCCAGATTTCCTCGCCCACGGTCAGGAAGTCGATATATTCCTTGACGCCCCTGATGCCGTCCTCCGTGGCGTTACCCTCGGCCACCAGCGGCACCTCGATCATCTGGGACCACCAGCGGAACAGCTCCACCTCCGCCACCTCGCCGGAGCCGAGCGCCCCCGCCGCCAGCGGGCCGAAGGAAATGTAATCCGTCCCGATCTCCGCCGCCGTCAGCCCCGCGTGCTTCGAGGCGCCGCAAAACGCGCCGACAATGGCGTCGTTTCCCAGCTCCTTGCGGGCCTCGCGCACATGGCGCGCCCCGTCGGTCAGATGCACCCCGTCGAGGCCGAGCGGCTTCACCATGCGGAAATGGTCGTCGATCACAATCGCCACATCGACTCCGTGGCAGACCTCGCGCAGCGTGTCGGCGGCACGGGTCAACGCGCGTTCGTCCGTTGTGGCCATGGCAATGCGCACACAGACCACCGGTGCGGCCTCCAGCACGGCCCGAAGCTCCGGCGCAAATGCCTCCGGCTCGAAAGCGGGGGGCGTGGCAAGATAGATCTGTGCGGGTTCGATTTCATCGGTCATGGGGCGCTCCGGTTGTTTGCAGCGGTTTTACGGGGGCAGGGGGCAAAGGTCCAGAATTTCATCGCCTGCGCCATCCGGTTTGCGATCGCCCGCGTTGCGCTGCGTCATCCTGCCACAGCAAGTCGGCGGATGGGGCCTTTTAACCCCTGTCGGGAGATACTATCATATTCACGATCATGAATATGATGAAAGGACATCCCATGACATGGAACTGGAAAACCGGCGGCGTTGCGCTGGGGCTTGCGATTTTTATCGCTGTGCTCCTCGTCAAGCCGATCGGTGTATCGACCCAATTTGTAATCTTCGATGCGATGGTCGCGGACAAGATCAATCCGGACCTCATCACCCCGACGGATGATGGCGGCTGGACCTCGACCAACGCCTATCTGGCCAAAAGCGACGGCAAATACGCCAAGAACGCGGCCAACCCGCTCAACTATTCCTTCATCTTCGTTCTGGCGATGATGGCGGGCGCGGGGATCTCGGCCTGGCTGCGCGGTGGCAACGGCAAGGAAGACAACCGCATTCCCGCCCTGTGGCGTGCCAACTTCGGCGATGCGGCGTGGAAACGGAACCTCGCGGCCTTCGGCGGCGGTTTCATCGTGCTTTACGGCGCGCGTCTGGCGGGGGGCTGCACCTCCGGCCACATGATGTCCGGCCTGATGCAGACCGCCCTGTCCGGTTACATCTTTACGGTCGGCGCATTTGCGGCGGCGATCCCCGTTGCCATGATGATGTATAAAAAGGATGTGGAACTATGACCATTTTTCTCGCACTCGTAGTCGGCGGCCTGTTCGGTTTCGTTCTGGACCGGATCGGCGTTACCAACCCCTCGATCATGGGGCGCATGCACGCGCTGATGAATCTGGCGGTCATGAAGACCATCCTGCTGGCAATCGGCGTCGGCTCCATCCTGATGTTCGGCGGCCAGATGGTTGGCCTCGTCGATGTGGGCCACATGTCGGTCAAGACCGCCTATATCGGCGTTTTCGTCGGTGGTTTGCTGCTCGGCACCGGCTGGGCCGTATCGGGTTACTGCCCGGGCACCGGCCTTTCCTCGGCAGCGGGCGGACGGCGCGACGCGCTGTATTTCATCGCTGGCGGCCTGCTGGGCGCTGCGGCCTATATGGTCACCTACCCGTCGGTCAAGGCCATGGGCCTTCTGGAAAAAATCGGCGGTGGCAAGGTCACCATCGGCACGGTTCCGGGATCCGGCTATGACGGTCTGACCGGTCTGCCGGGCGATGTTCTCGGCATTGTTCTGGGGCTGGTCTTCGTGGTTGTGGCCTTCGCCCTGCCGGAACGTCCGCGCAAGGGCGAGCCGGTTCCTGTCGCGGCGGAATAATCCGCACTACACTACCGGAAGGGCCGCGGGGATATCCTCGCGGCCCTTTTGCATGCCGGCAGCTATCGGGGACAGCGGAGGGGATCGATACCGGCACGAGGCCCCTCTGGCGGGTTTGCGCCATGCTACCGCAGGAGCAGGCCCCGCCCCTGACAAAAAAGGCGACCCGCGGGTCGCCTTTTTATCAGTCTTGTCAGTTGCCTGCGGGCGGTGTCGCCGGTTCGCCCGTCGGGGCGGGGGGCACGGTCGGCGCGTCGCTCGGGACCGGCGGAACTAGCGAGCCGCTGCTCAGGTCCGGTGTCAGGCTGTTGTTGGCCGGCGCGCCCGGCGTTTCAACGCCGAGCCGGTCGATCACCGAATCCTGAGCGGCCTTCTTCGCCGCGATCACTGTCAGCGATAGGCTGGTGATCATAAAGGCCACGGCCAGTATCCACGTCAGCTTGGTCAGCGCATTGGCCGCTGCACGGCCCGAAACCGCACCGTCGCCGCCACCCATCCCGAGGCCGCCGCCCTCGGAACGTTGCAACAGAACAACCCCGATCAGGCCGAGGGCCAGAATCAGATGGATGGATAGGACGATATTTTCCATGGCCTGCGTCTCTTTTTCGTAAATTCAAGCGCCCGATGCGGACGGTCGGCACCTTCTAGCGAAGTTGAACGGGGTTGTCGATTGCAATCTTGCTCATTCCGCCGCCTGCACCGGATCATCGACAGCAACCGGTTTCGGCGCGGTTTTTTCGCTCCAGTCGATCTCGGCCGCTTTCATCTTGCGGGCCTTGCGCGCCAGCCGCCGGTCGCGCCGGATCGGGTGGTTTTTCGGCAGGAAGAGCACCACCAGCGCCGTATAGGCCCCGCGCGATACCCAAACCCGCAGCGCCAGCAGCGCGGGGGTAATAATCAGCGTCAGGAAGGTGGCGAAGCCCAGCCCGAAAACCACCGCCGTTGCCAGCTGTTTCCACCACAGCGAGGTCGGCGTGTTGATCGAATAGCCGCCGTTGATGAAATCCAGCGACAGGCCGAACATCATCGGCGTCAGACCGGCCATGGTGGTGATGGTGGTCAGCAGCACGGGGCGGATGCGGGCCTCGGCCGTGCGGGTGATCGCCTCCAGCTTCGGCATATAGCGGCTGAAGTCCTGATAGGTGTCGATCAGCACGATATTGTTGTTCACCACGATCCCCGCCAGCGCCACGATCCCCACACCGGTCATGATAACGGAAAACGGTTGCTGCATCACCATCATGCCCAGCAGCACACCGGCGGTGGACAGCACCACGGCCACCAGCACCAGAACCGAGTTGTAGAAGGAATTGAACTGCATCAGCAGGATGATGAACATCAAGGCCATCGCCGCCACACCGGCCCCCTGCAGGAAGGCCATCGATTCCGCCTGGTCTTCGGCATCACCGACAAACTCCCATGTGACCGAGGCGGGCAGGGGCGTGGTTTCCTCCAGCCAGCTGGTGATCTCGGCGATTTTCTCGTTGGCATTCACGCCGTCCTCGACACCGGCCAGAATGTCGAAATAGCGCTTGTTTCCGGCGCGCTTGATTTCCGCCAGTTTCGGCACCGGCTCGCGGGTGACGAAATTCGACAGCGGCACCAGCCCCTGCGGCGTGCGCACCCGCAGCGTGTCGAGTGTCGACAGCAGGCGGTCCTTTTCGGGGAAGCGCACGCGGATGGCGACCTCGTCATCGGACGTGGCGGTGCGCATGGTGCCCAGTTGCAGGCCGCGCGTCACCAGTTGCACCATGCCGCCGACGCTGGCGACATCGGCGCCGTAGCGTCCGGCCTGCTGCACATCGACGTTGATCTTCCAGTCGATACCGGGCAGGGGCAGGGTGTCGTCCACGCCGCTCAGCCCCTGCATCGTGTCGTATTTCGCCCGCACGGTTTTCGTCGCGGCCAGCAGGTCGTCCCAGTTGTCACCCTTGACCCGCAGATGCACCGGCTTGGCCGAAGCCGGCCCCATCGCCTGTTCCAGAATCTCGACCTTGATCCCCGGAATTCTGTCCAGCCGCTCGCGGATCTGCGCCAGAATATAATTCCCGTTGCCCTCCTCGCCCCAGGCGTTGCGTTCGTCCCAGGGGGCCAACTCGATCTGCACCTGTCCGATGGCATCCTGCGGCGAGGTCGCCCCGCCCGTGTTCTGGTTCAGCCCGCCGGAACCGGCAAAGGCAAAGATCGACTCGACGCCGCGGATGCCCATGATGGCGCTTTCGACCTCGCCGACCATCCGGTCCTTTTCCGCCAGCGACAGGTTGCCCCGCGCGCGAACAAAGGCGATGGCCCGTTCCGGCTCGGTATCGACGAAAAACTCCACCCCGAGGTTGTTTTTCTGGTAGGTGGCGAAAATCCCGCCGATCAGCAGCGTGGTCAGCACGATGGACACCACCGGCATCACCGGATTTCCGGCGATGAAATGGGTGAAATGCCCGAACCATGTGCGCTTGTAGGCGGTTTCGCCCACGGGTTCGACGGCCGGTTTTTTCAGCGCGTGAATGGTGATCGACAGGGCCATCATCGCCACCACCAGCACAGCGGACCCCGCCAGCAATCCGGCAGAGCGGCTCAGGAACACTCCCGCGACCGCCAGCCCGAAGGCCGCCAGCACCAGCAGCAGGCGCATGAAGAATCCGGTTTTCGCGCGCAGGAACCCGGCCCAGACATCGAACCGGTGCGAAATCCGCCCCGCCACCCCGCCGACCACCGGCAGGAAAATCAGCGCGACGACCAGCGAGGCCGACAGCACGAAAATCAGCGTCACCGGCAGGTTGCGCATGAACTGCCCGGGCAGGCCGGGCCAGAACAGCATCGGCAGGAAGGCCGACAGCGTGGTCGCGGTCGAGGATACAATTGGCCAGAACATCCGGCTGGCCGCATCGCGATAGGCACGGAACGGCCCGACGCCGCGCCGGATCTCCTGATCCGCGTATTCCACCACCACAATCGCCCCGTCCACCAGCATCCCCACCGCGAGGATCAACCCGAACATCACGATGTTCGAGATGGAAATATCCATCACCGCCAGCAGAGCGAAGGTCAGCAGGAACGAGGTCGGAATGGCAAATCCCACCAGCAACGCCGACTGGATGCCCAGTGAGGCCAGCACCACGATCATCACCAGCGCAATCGCCGTCAGCACCGAGGCCTCCAGCTGGCTCACCATGTCCTCGACGTTCTTGGAATTGTCCATCGAGACATTGACACTGACCGCCTGCCGCATGTCCTCGGGCCAGCTGGCGACCACCTCGTCCACCACCTGCCGGACCTCGGCCACCGTATCGATCAGGTTGGCGCCCTTGCGTTTGACGATCTGCAGGGCGACGGTCGGCTGGTTGTTGTAGCGCGATGTGCCGACCGCATCCTCGAAGGTCAGGCGGATATCGGCCAACTGGCCCAGCGTGATCACGCTGTCGCCGTTCTTTTTCACCGGCAGCCCGTAAACATCGGAAGGATCGTCGAAGGCCGAGGGGATCTTGATCGAATAGGCGCCGGAGCCGACCTCCACCTCGCCCGCGGCGATCAGCTTGTTGTTGTTGTTGACCACAGCCAGCAATTCACCGGCGGTGACGTTGTAGGCCTCCATCTTCAGCGGGTCGATCAGCACTTCCAGCATCTCGTCGCGCTGGCCGGTGATACCGGCCTCCAGCACACCCTTGACCGATTCCACCTCGGCCTGCAAATCCTTGGCGACGCGCAGCATGGTGCGTTCGGGGATATCGCCGGACAGCGAGATCACCAGCACCGGAAATTCGGAAAAATTGATCTCGTTGATCGAATATTGCCCGACATCCTCGGGCAACAGCGACTCCGCCGCCGCCACCTTGGCCCGCACATCGGCCAGCGTCGCGTCGCGGTCCCAGTCGAGCGGGAATTCCAGAATGATACCGGCATAATTCTCGGCCGCCGTGGCGCTCAATGCCTTGAGGCCGGTGACATCGGCCAGCGCGGTTTCCATCGGGCGCACCAGCAGCTTTTCCGAATCCTCCGCCGAAATCCCGGGGTAGGGGATGGAGATGAACAGGAACGGCACGTCGATATCCGGCTCGCCCTCCTTGGGTAGGGTCATATAGGCATAGACACCGGCCAGCACCGACATGACCACAAGGGTCATGATCATGCGGGCGTTATGGCTCGCCCAGCTGACGAGCCGGTTCATTCGTCCCCCTCGACAACCGCATTGACCGGAGAGCCGTCAACGACGAACTCCTGCCCCGCGATGATCACATCCACCGTATCCGGCAACCCCTTGAGCCACAGCCCCTCGGTCGAGTCGCGCAGGATTTCGACGGGTATGAAGCGGGCAACACCGTCTTTGGCGATACGCACCCCCAGCGTGCCGGCGTCATTGAGCGTCAACACGTTGTTCGGCAGCAGATGCGCCTTTTCGCTGTCCAGCTCGATCAGGATATCGGCGGTCTCGCCGTCACGGATCGACAGGTCGGGGTTGGGCACGGTAATTTCCACGCGGAAGGTGCGGGTGACAGGGTCGGAGGCGCGCGACAGGAAGGTCACCTCGCCCGTCACCTCGCGTCCCGAGACCAGCCGCGCACCGGCCTGCGCGCCAAGGCGCAGGCGGGTGATGTCCTGTTCGGTGGCAAAGCCCACCAGCCTGATTTCGTCGAGCGCGATCAGCGAGGCACAGGGCGCCCCCGGCGAGATCAGCGCGCCCAGTTCCGCCGTGTCGCTTTCCAGCACTCCGTCGAAGGGGGCCTTGACCTCCAGATTGGCAATATCCCGTTCGATCCGCGCCACACCGGCCCGCGCGCTTTCCAGTGCGGCATTGGCGGCCACCACCGCTGTTTCGGGGCCAAAGCCGCCTCTGGCCAGATCGGCGGCGTTTTCGGCGCTGATGCGGGCATTTTCCAGCCGTGCCTTCGCTTCGGCCAGCTGCGCCGGACGGGTGCCGGGATCGAGACGGCACAGAACCTGCCCCGCCACCACCTCGGCGCCCTTGCGGACGGGTTCCGAAATCACGCGGCCCGAGGTTTCCGCCTGCACGGTGATACGGCGTGCCGCTTCGGTGCGGCCGCGCAGCACGATGCCGTTGGGGATTTCCTGTGCAACGGAGTGTCGCACCACTACCGATACGGTCTCCGCGGTGTTGTCCTGCGTCGCGGCGGCCATTGTTTCCGCCGGTGCATCTCCGCCCAGCCAGGCCACCACGACGTCGCGCTGCATAACCACGAAATACAGGGCAATCGCCACGGCAACCGCGGTCAGGATCGGGAAAATGCGCATTGATATCTCCGCAAAGCAGGGCGCGAAAAATAGCGCCGTGCCGCTGTATCTATGATTTTGCGCGCTGCAACACAATATCCGGCGGCGTATTTTACGGAAGGTCATGTAAATCGGCAACGGCACCGGTCTGCTTGCAGCAGGCGGTATCGGCAGATTTTACCGCCGCAAACCACTTGCCTCTTGGCTTGCTGCCGTGTTGGCGATACGGTGCGCGCCAAAGAATACGGAGAGAAACATTGAGCCAGACTGATTCCTTTATCGAGGAAGTGTCCGAAGAGGTCCGCCGCGACAGGCTGTTCGGTTTTTTCAGGAAATACGCCTGGGCCTTTGCCGCCATCGTCATCCTGATTGTCGGCGGCGCGGCGCTGAACGAATACCTGAAAGCCAAGGCCGAGCGCGAGGCGCAGGCCGCGGGCGAGGCCTTCCGCGCCGCGATCGAGGCCTCCAGCGCCGAGGCCTTCGTGCCGCTGGCCGACACCGATGCGCCCTATGCGGTTATCGCCCGGATGGACGAGGCGGCGATCCTGTCCGCCCGCGGCGATACCGCTGCTGCCGCAGAGCTGCTCGACAGTATTGCCTCCGACAGCGGGACTCCGGCGCTCTATCGCGATCTGGCCCTGCTGAAACTGGTGATGGTCAACGGAGAGAACATGCCGGAGGCCGAGCTTTTCGATATCCTCGACAAGCTGGCGGCCGAGGGTGCGCCTTTCCGCCTGCTGGGGATGGAGCAACGCGCCATTGCCAACCTGCGCAAGGGCGATTCCGGGGCTGCCATGGGCGATCTGGTGCAGATTCTGGTGGATCCGAATGCCACACAGGGCTTGCGCAACCGGGTGGAACAGTTGACGATAGCCATAGGCGGGGACATGCCGGCCCTGCTCGGGGTGCCGGGGGAGCAGACGAACGACGGCTGATATTGGTTGAACGAGGGTTAGAGTATGGGCAATTCGATATATACACGTTTCACGCTGGCACGCGCGGGTTTCGCGGTTCTGCTGCTCGGCACGCTGGCGGCCTGTGGCGGCACCGAAACTCCCCTTCCCGGTGAACGGCTGTCCATTCGCGGGGCCGACGTGACCGCCGTCGCCAATCGCAGCGCCGCGATTTCCCTGCCGCGTGCGGTCAGCAACGCCGACTGGAGCGCGCTCAACGGCGCGGCTGACCACAGCATCGGCCATGTGGCCTTCGATCCGGCCGCCAGCCTGCGCTGGTCCGCCGATGTCGGGCGCGGCGTCGGGCGCGACTATCGTATAACCTCCGGCCCTGTTGCTGCCGATGGACGGGTGTTCGTTCTGGACGGTGCGGGGCGGGTTTCGGCCGTGTCGCCGGAAGGCGCGGTCCTCTGGACGCTCGACACCACACCGGCGGGCGAGAAACCCGCCGACGGCTCCGGTGGCGGGCTGTCGCTGGCCAACGGGGTGCTTTACGCCGGGACCGGCTTTGGCGAGGTGATCGCCGTCGATCCGGTCTCCGGCGGGATCCACTGGCGCCGCCAGATGCAGGCGCCGTTGCTGAGCGCACCGGTTTCGGACGGGCGCAATGTCTATTTTGTCACCCGCGACGATGTTGCCTATGCACTGGGGGCCAAGGACGGCTCGCTGGAATGGATGCAGCGCGGTGCCGCCGCGCTTGACGGTTTCGGTGGCGGGGCCAGCCCGGCGATCCGCAGCGGTCAGGTGGTTCTGCCGTTCAGTTCGGGCGATGTGATGATGGTGCGGGCCAATTCCGGCCAGCCGAAATGGAATGCGCCGCTGGATGGCGGGCGTCAGGCCAGCGCAATCAACCGGATCGGGGATATCTCCGGCGATCCGGTGATCGACGGCAACCGGCTCTATGTGGCCAGCATTGCCGGACAGACGGTGCGCATGAACCTGCAAAGCGGCAAGCGCGACTGGTCCCTGCCGGTCGGCGCGGTCGGTCCGGTCTGGCCTGCGGGCGGCTCGGTTTTCCTTGTGTCGGACGATGCGCGGATGATGCGGGTCAACGCCGCCAACGGGCAGGTGATCTGGGCGCAGCAGATGGCGCAATACACCAACCCCGACAAACGCAAGGGGCTGATCCGCTATTACGGTCCGGTTCTGGCCGGCGGGCTGCTCTGGGTTGCGGATCGCGAGGGCGGCTTGCGCGGTTATTCCCCGACCGACGGATCGGTCGCGGCGCGGCTGGACGTGCCGGGCGGCGCGGCGGCGGCCCCGATCGTTATGGCGGGCGTAATGTATGTGCAGACGCTCGACGGAAAATTGCTCGCTTTCCAATAGGGGATTTTCGGTATATGAGGCACGCAGCGGGGCAATTGCCTCGCTGTTTGCTTTTCTGCTAGGTAAAACCATGTCCTTTACGCTCGCCATCATCGGCCGTCCCAATGTCGGCAAATCCACCCTGTTCAACCGTCTGGTGAAACAGAAACTGGCGCTGGTCGATGACCAGCCCGGTGTGACCCGCGACCTGCGCGAGGGCGAGGCGAAGCTCAACGACCTGCGCTTTACGGTGATCGACACCGCGGGGCTGGAGGACGTGACCGACGATTCCCTGCAGGGCCGTATGCGCGCCCTGACCGAACGGGCCATCGACATGGCCGATATCTGCCTGTTCATGATCGACGCGCGCACCGGTGTCACCAACACCGATCTGGTGCTGGCCGACCTGCTGCGCAAACGCGGCACACGGGTGATTCTGGCGGCCAACAAGGCCGAGGGCAAGGCGGGCGAGGAGGGCTATTACGAGGCCTTCACCCTGGGTCTGGGCGAGCCGCTGCGCCTGTCGGGGGAACACGGCGAGGGGGTGGACGAACTCTATTACCTGTTGCGCCCCGTGGCCGAGGAATTCTCGGACGTGTCCTACGAGGCCGAAACCGATGTGGATATCGAGGACGCCGAGGAGGACGCCGAGTTCGTCGCGACTCCGGAAAAACCGCTGCAAATTGCCGTGGTCGGGCGCCCGAATGCCGGCAAATCCACTCTGGTCAACAAGATTCTGGGCGAGGAGCGCCTGCTGACCGGTCCCGAGGCCGGCATCACCCGCGACGCCATTTCCGTGCGCACGGAGTGGGAGGGGCAGGCCTTTCGTATTTTCGACACCGCCGGTATGCGCCGCAAGGCCAAGGTGCAGGAGAAGCTGGAGAAGCTCTCGGTCTCGGACGGGCTGCGCGCGGTGAAATTCGCCGAGGTGGTCGTGGTGCTGCTGGATGCGGCGATCCCCTTCGAGCAGCAGGACCTGCGCATCGCCGATCTGGCCGAACGCGAGGGTCGCGCCGTGGTGGTGGCGGTCAACAAGTGGGATCTTGAGGAAAACAAGGCGCAGAAGCTGAACGAGCTGCGCGAGGCCTTCACCCGTCTGCTGCCGCAGTTGCGCGGCGCGCCGATGGTCATGGTCTCGGCCAAAACCGGCAAGGGGCTGGACCGTCTGCACAAGGCGATCATGGATGCCTATGCGGTCTGGAACAAACGGATTTCCACGGCGCGGCTGAACCGCTGGCTGAAGGAACAGGTGGTGGCACATCCGCCGCCCGCGCCCTCGGGGCGGCGTATCAAGCTGCGCTACATGACACAGGCCAAGACCCGCCCGCCGACCTTTGTGATCAAGTGTTCGACCCCGGACAAGCTGCCGGCGGCCTATACGCGGTTTCTGGTCAACGGCATGCGCCGCGATTTCGACATGCCCGGCACCCCGATCCGCATCCATTTGCGCGCGGATGAAAACCCGTTCGCGGCCAAGGCGAAGAAGCGGAAGATCCATTAGGTTTCGGCCCTTGACGGCGCCGGCTGGCAAGATCACTCTTTCCTTTTCCGCGCGCTGCGGATAAATTTACCGGATGGTAAAACGACAGGGGGTCGAGATGGGTCAGCCGTGGAAAGAAGCCGCAGATGTTATTCGCAACCGTGCCGGAGGGGCGGCGCCGGTGCTGGGGATTACGCTCGGCTCCGGTCTCGGCGATCTGGCGGACGAGGTGGCCGATGCCGTGGTCATCCCGTTTCGCGACCTGCCGGGTTTTCCGGCCTCCGGCGTGACCGGCCATGCGGGGGCGCTGGTGGTCGGTGATCTGCGCGGCACGCGGGTGGCGTTGCTGGCGGGGCGGGCGCATTATTACGAACACGGCGATGCGGCGGTGATGGCGACGCCGGTGCGCACCATGGCCGAACTGGGCTGCGGGGTGCTGGCGCTGTCCAACGCGGCCGGATCGACGCGGGCGACCATGGGGCCGGGGTCGATCATGGCGATCTCGGACCATATCAACTGGTCGGGGCGCAATCCGCTGATCGGCCATCCCGACGACAGCCGCTTTGTCGACCTGTCCGCCGCCTATGATCCCGACTTGCGCGCCCTGCTGGCCGAGGTGGCCGAGGCGCAGGGGACGAAGCTGCATCAGGGGGTGTATGCGTGGTTCTCGGGCCCGTCGTTCGAGACGCCGGCGGAAATCCGGGCGATTTCGACCCTCGGGGCCGATGCGGTGGGCATGTCCACGGTGCCGGAAACCATATTGGCGCGCCATGCGGGGCTGCGGGTGGTGGCGGCCTCGGTCATCACCAATTTCGCCGCGGGGATGCAGGCAGAGCCGCTCAGCCACGAACAGACGAAACGGGAATCCGCCAGGGCTTCGGCCAATTTCAGGGCGCTGTTTGCCGGACTTGCGGAAAGGCTGGGCTGATGCTGGCACAGGAACTTATCCGTATCAAACGCGACGGCGGGCGTCTGTCGCCCGACCAGTTGCAATTCCTGATGCGCGGTCTGGTGGACGGCAAGGTGTCGAACGCGCAGGCGGCGGCCTTTGCCATGGCGGTGTTTTTCCGCGGCATGGAGGTGGACGAGCGTGTGGCCCTGACCGAGGCCATGCGCGACACCGGCGATGTGCTGGCGTGGGATTTCGACGGGCCGGTGGTGGACAAACATTCGACCGGCGGGGTTGGTGACAACGTGTCCCTGATGCTGGCACCGGCGCTGGCGGCCTGCGGGGCCTATGTGCCGATGATCTCGGGGCGGGGTCTGGGGCATACGGGCGGGACGCTGGACAAGTTCGATTCCATCCCCGGCTACGCGACGCAACCGAGTGTCGAGGTGCTGCGCAAGGTTACTGGCGAGGTCGGCTGCGCCATCATCGGGCAGACGGGGGACATCGCGCCGGCGGACAAGATCCTGTATGGCATCCGCGACGTGACGGCGACGGTGGAGTCGGTGGACCTGATCACCGCCTCGATACTGTCCAAGAAACTGGCGGCGGGGCTGGGGGCGCTGGTGCTGGATGTGAAGGTCGGCAACGGCGCCTTCATGGCCACGCCGGAGGAGGCCCGCGCGCTGGCGCAATCGCTGGTCAATGTGGCCAACGGGGCGGGGTGCAGAACCTCGGCCATCATGACCGACATGAACGAGCCATTGGCGAGCGCGGCGGGCAATGCGGTCGAGGTGCAGAACGCCGTCGATTTCCTGACCGGCACCCATATCGACAACCGGTTGTGGGATGTGACGGTGGAGCTGGGCGGCGCGTTGCTGGCGCTCTCGGGGCTGGCGGGGAATGTCGGGCAGGGGCGCGATATGATTGCGCAGGCCTTTGCCAGCGGTGCCGCGGCCGAGAAATTCGGGGCGATGGTTGCGGGACTGGGCGGCCCGGCGGATTTCGTGGAAAACGCGCCGAAATACCTGCCGCACGCCCCTGTGGTGCGCGAGGTGTTCGCCACGCGCGAGGGTTTCGTGCGCGACATCGATACGCGGGCCGTCGGGCTGGCGGTGGTGGAACTGGGCGGCGGGCGGCATGTGGCCGCCGATACCATCGACCATTCGGTAGGTTTCACCGATCTGGCGGGGCGCGGGCGCAAGCTGGACAATGCGGAGCCGATCGCCGTGGTCCATGCCGCCGACGATGCAGCAGCGGAACGCGCGGCAGAGGCCTTGCGCGCCGCCTATGAAATCGGGGACTATCCAAGGCCGGACGGCGGGCTTATACGCGGCATAATCGGGAACTGACGGGAATATCATGAGCATCGAGAGAAATCCGGGAACGGAACTGGATCTGGACTGGGTGGAGTGCACCACCGCCAACCGCTCGGCCATCGAGCGGCGCGCGGCCAGCATCGGCACGCGGCGCAGTGTGAAAAAGGAGTGGCAGGCGGCGTGGCTGCTGAAGGCCGTGTCGGTGATCGACCTGACCACCCTGTCGGGGGATGACACCCGCGCGCGGGTGCGGCGCCTGTGTGCCAAGGCGCGCCAGCCGGTGCGGCAGGATATTCTGGATGCGCTGGGCATGGGGGACACGGGCCTGACCACCGGCGCGGTCTGCGTCTATCACGAGATGATCGAAACGGCGGTCGAGGCGCTGGAAGGCACGGGCATTCCGGTTGCGGCTGTTTCCACCGGCTTTCCCGCCGGTCTGTCGCCCTTCCACCTGCGGATACGCGAGATCGAGGAGTCGGTGAAGGCGGGCGCGCAGGAGATCGACATCGTGATCTCGCGCCGGCATGTGCTGGAGGGGAACTGGCAGGCGCTTTATGACGAGACCCGCGAGATGCGCGCGGCCTGCGGCGAAGCGCATCTGAAAACCATTCTGGCCACCGGCGAACTGGGCAGCCTGCGCAATGTCGCGAGGGCCTCGAAGGTCTGCATGATGGCGGGGGCGGATTTCATCAAGACCTCCACCGGCAAGGAGGCGGTGAACGCGACGCTGCCGGTCAGCCTGACCATGATCCGGGCGCTGCGGGAATACGGCGAACGCACCGGTTACCGGATCGGCTATAAACCGGCGGGCGGGGTCAGCAAGGCCAAGGACGCGCTGAACTACCTGATGCTGGTGAAAGAGGAACTGGGGGACGGCTGGCTCGACCCCGAACTGTTCCGTTTCGGCGCCTCGTCCCTGCTGGGCGATATCGAACGGCAGCTTGAACACCATGTAACCGGTCGCTATTCGGCCAGCTTCCGCCACGCGATGGGATAAGCTATGACTGTGAAAGAGATTTTTGAAACCATGGAATACGGACCGGCACCCGAAAGCGACGCAGAGGCCCGCAAGTGGATTGAAAGCCACGGCGGCACATTCGGCCATTTCATCGGCGGGAAATTCGTCGGGGGGGCGGGACATTTCGGCACCCGCAATCCGGCCGATGGCGAGACGCTGGCCATGGTGGCGCAAGGCTCGGCTGCGGATGTGGATGCGGCGGTTGCGGCGGCGCGCAAGGCGCAGGCGGGCTGGGCGAAGCTCGGCGGGCACGGGCGGGCGAAGGTGCTTTATGCCATCGCGCGGCTGGTCAACAAACACGCGCGGCTGTTTGCGGTGCTGGAGACGCTGGACAACGGCAAGCCGATCCGCGAGAGTCGCGACGTCGATATTCCGCTGGTGATCCGGCATTTCTATCACCACGCCGGATGGGCGCAGTTGATGGAAAGCGAGATGGCGGGCTACGAGGCGCTGGGCGTCACCGGCCAGATCATCCCGTGGAATTTCCCCATGCTGATGCTGGCGTGGAAGGTCGCGCCGGCGCTGGCCATGGGCAATACCGTGGTGCTGAAACCGGCGGAGTTCACCAGCCTGACGGCGCTGCTGTTCGCGGAAATCTGTGTCGAGGCGGGCGTGCCCGACGGGGTGGTCAATATCGTTACCGGCGACGGGCGCACAGGGGCGGCGGTCTCGACCCATGCGGGGGTGGACAAGGTGGCCTTTACCGGTTCCACCGAGGTCGGGCGGATCATCCGCGAGGCCACGGCCGGATCGGGCAAGAAGCTGACGCTGGAACTGGGCGGCAAGTCGCCATTCATCGTTTTCGACGACGCCGATATCGACAGCGCCATCGAAGGCGTGGTCGATGCGATCTGGTTCAATCAGGGGCAGGTCTGCTGTGCCGGTTCGCGCCTGCTGCTGCACGAGCCGATTGCGGAGAGCTTTCTGACAAAGCTGGAGGCCCGCATGGCGAAGCTGCGCGTCGGCAACCCGCTGGACAAATGTATCGACATCGGCGCGATTGTCGATGAAAGCCAGCGCGATTCCATCGCCGCCATGGTCGCCAAAGGTGTGGCCGGGGGCGCGCGGCTGATCCAGCCGGAAACCGCCATGCCGAACGGCTGTTTCTATGCGCCGACCGTGCTGGCGGATGTGGAGACGAGCGCCACGGTGATGCAGGAGGAAATCTTCGGTCCCGTTCTGGTGCAGACGACCTTCCGCACACCGGCCGAGGCTATCGCATTGGCAAACAACACGAAATACGGGTTGGCGGCCTCGGTCTGGTCCGAAAATATCAATCTTGCCTATGAGGTGGCACCGAAAATCAGGGCGGGGGTGGTGTGGATCAACTGCACCAACCAGTTCGACGCGGCGGCCGGTTTCGGCGGTGTGCGCGAGAGCGGCTTCGGGCGCGAGGGCGGGCGCGAGGGGCTGTTCGAATATGTCAAACCCACCTATGCGAAATCGCTGAAACCTTTTGTTAGTAAACACCCGATACCGTCGGGCGAGGTGTTGCAGCCCCCCGTGGACCGCACCGCGAAGATGTATATCGGCGGCAAGCAGGCGCGCCCCGACAGCGGCTATTCCACGCCGGTTCTGACACCCAAAGGCGCGTTGATTGCCCATGTGGGTGCGGGCAGCCGCAAGGATATCCGCAACGCGGTGGAGGCGGCGGCGAAGGCCACCGGCTGGGCGGCGGCCTCGGGGCATAACCGCGCGCAGGTGATCTATTATGTGGCCGAGAATTTAAGCGCGCGGGCCGAGGAATTCGCGGCGCGGATTTCACAACAGACCGGTGCCAACAAGGGCAAGGCGATGGCCGAGGTCGATGCGGCGATCAGCCGTCTGTTCACCTATGGCGCCTGGGCCGACAAATTCGACGGCGCGGTGCATAACGTGCCGATGCGCGGTGTGGCCATGGCGCTGAACGAGCCGGTCGGGGTGATGGGTATCGTCTGCCCCGAGGAGGCGCCGCTGCTGGGGCTGGTTTCGCTGGTTGCACCGGCGATGGCGACGGGCAACCGCTGCGTGGTGGTGCCGAGT
>JALSHL010000089.1 GCA_026982255.1 Paracoccaceae bacterium
AGGCTGCGACCGGCCTTGCGCGCGGCTTTGACCATAATATTCAGATTGGCAGAGGCATTCGACATTGTTCAGACTTTCAAAGAGGGGGGCGCAGACGCTCGCGACATATTCGGTGGCGCTAGGCGCGCTCGACATATTCCATGGTTTCGGTGGATACCACGATATCCTCGTCCTGCCCGACAAAGGGCGGCACCATCACCCGCACCCCGTTGTCGAGGATCGCCGGTTTGAAACTGTTCGCGGCCGTCTGCCCCTTCACCGCCGGTTCGGTTTCCACCACCTTGCAGGTCACACGCTGGGGCAGGCTGGCGCTCAGCGCCTCGGATTCGAAATACTCGATCTGGATGGTCATGCCGTCCTGCAGAAACGGTCGCCGCTCGCCCAGAATATCGGCAGGCAGTTCGATCTGCTCGTAGGTATCAAGGTCCATAAACACCAGCATCCCGTCGTTTTCATACAGGAACTGCTGGTCCTTCTGTTCCAGACGCACCTTTTCCACCTTGTCGGCGGCGCGGAAACGCTCGTTCAGCTTCGAACCGTTGCGCAGGTTCTTCATTTCCACCTGCGCAAAAGCACCACCCTTGCCGGGCTTCACATGGCTGACCTTCACCGCGACCCACAGGCCGTCGTTGTGTTCCAGAATGTAGCCGGGGCGGATTTCGTTACCGTTGATTTTGGGCATTTTGGCACCTTGTCGCGAAAAATGGATGTCGCGGTTCTATAGGCCGTTCCGATAGCCCTTGCAATAGCCGCCATTCCCCGCTTTTCTGGTCCGCGAACCACAGGAGGCCCCGCGTGCGCTACTCGGCACTGCAAATCTTGAAGAACGGGTTGACCGGCAATCGCGACTGGAAACCGGTCTGGCGCGATCCGGCGCCGCGCGAGGCCTACGATGTGGTGATCATCGGCGGCGGCGGGCACGGGCTGGCGACTGCCTATTATCTGGCGAAAACCTATGGCGTGCAGAATATCGCGGTGCTTGAGAAAGGCTACCTCGGGGGTGGCAATGTCGGGCGCAATACCACGGTGGTGCGGGCGAATTATCTGCTCGACGGTAATCTGGAATTCTATTCGCAATCGCTGAAAATGTGGGCGGGCCTGTCGCAGGAGCTGAACTACAACGTCATGTTCTCGCCGCGCGGCTGCCTGCTGCTGGCCCATGACGACGGGCAGTTCGACGCTCTGGCGCGGCGCGGCAACGCCAATCTGGCCACCGGAGACGACGCGGTTCTGATGGGGCCGGAGGAGGTGCGCGCCTTTACCCCCTATCTCGATTTCGACAACGCCCGTTTCCCGATCCGCGGCGGCCTGTTGCAACGCACCGCCGGCACGGCGCGCCACGACGGGGTGGCATGGGGGTATGCGCGCGGGGCCGATCTGCACGGTGTCGATCTGGTGCAGAATTGCGAGGTGACGGGTTTCAAAATCGAAAACGGTGCACTGACGGGGGTGGAAACCACGCGCGGGTTTATCAAGACCGCCAAGGCGGGTATGGCCGTGGCCGGTCGCACCTCGCAACTGGCGGCGATGGCGGGGATGACCCTGCCGATCGAAAGCCACGTTCTGCAGGCCTTTGTGACCGAGGCGGTGAAACCGGTGATCGACACGGTGATTTCCTTCGGTATGGGGCATTTCTATATCAGCCAGTCGGACAAGGGCGGGCTGGTCTATGGCGGCGATATCGACGGCTACAATTCCTATGCGCAGCGCGGCAACCTGCCGATGGTCGAACATGTGGCCGAGGCCGGCATGGCCCTGATGCCGATGCTGGGCCGCGCGCGCCAGTTGCGCAGCTGGGGCGGCATTATGGACATGAGCATGGACGGCGCCCCGATCATCGACCGCACTCCTGTCGAGGGACTGTTCCTCAACGGCGGCTGGTGCTACGGCGGTTTCAAGGCGACGCCGGCCTCGGGCGCGGCTTTCGCACATCTTCTGGCCACCGGCGAACCGGCCGGTTACGCCGCCAAATTCCGTCTGGACCGTTTCGCCACCGGCGCGCTGCTGGATGACGAGGGCACCGGCGCCCGCCCGAACAGGCATTAGGGAGGACACATGCGCATCACCTGCCCGTACTGCAACACCCGCGACCTGCGCGAGTTCACCTATCTCGGCGCCGCCAGCCTGTTGCAGCGCCCTGACGATCCTGCCGCCATGCAGGACTATATATATAGTCGCGAAAACCCCGCAGGCGAAAATGCCGAGCTGTGGCAGCACACCACGGGATGCCGCGCGTGGCTGCATGTGGTGCGCAACACCGCGACCCATGAAATCCTGTCGGTCCGTCCGGCCCGCGAAGTGGTGGAGGACACCCCGTGAGCCGCCTTCCGCATGGCGGTCTGGTCGACCGCAATATTTCCATTCCTTTCCGTTTCGACGGGCAGACCTATACGGCCCACCCGGGGGATACGCTAGCCTCGGCCCTGCTGGCCAACGATGTGCGACTTGTGGGGCGCAGCTTCAAATACCACCGCCCGCGCGGGGTGATGACCGCAGGGTCCGAGGAACCCAATGCCCTGATGGAGGTCGGTTCCGGCGCGGCCCTGACCCCCAACACCCGTGCTACCACGCAAGAGGTTTACGAAGGATTAATCGCGCAAAGCCAGAACCGCTGGCCCAGTCTGAAAACCGACCTGCTGGCGATCAACGATGCGCTTGCGCCTTTCCTCGGCGCGGGGTTCTACTACAAAACCTTCATGTGGCCGCGCGCCTTCTGGGCCGGATTCTACGAACCGTTCATCCGCCGCGCTGCCGGTCTGGGCCGTCTTTCCGGCGAGGCGGATACCGCAGTTTACGACAAGGCCCATGCCCATTGCGATGTGCTGGTCATCGGCTCCGGTCCTGCCGGATTGATGGCGGCGCTGACAGCCGCCAGAGGCGGGGCAAAGGTTATTCTGGCCGAGGAGGATTTCGTTTTCGGCGGCCGCCTGAACGCCGAAATCACCGAGATCGGCGGCCAGCCCGCCGATGACTGGGCCACGCACAGGCTGGCCGAACTGGCCGAAATGCCCAACGTGACCCTGATGCGCCGCACCACGGTTACGGGGGTCTATGACGGCAACACCTACGGCGCGGTCGAGCGTGTTGCCGAACATCTCGCCGACGCCGGCAAGGCCCCGCGACAGGTGTTCTGGCGCATCGTCGCGCGCCACGCCATCCTTGCCAGCGGCGCCATCGAGCGCCCGATCGCCTTTCCCGACAACGACCGCCCCGGTATCATGCTGGCGGGCGCGGTGCGCAGCTACGCCAACCGCTTTGCCGTTGCCGCCGGCAGCCGCATCGCCGTATTCGCCAACAACGACGACGCATGGCGCACGGTCACCGACATGCAGGCAGCGGGCGTCACCGTCACCGCCCTGATCGACACCCGCAATGACGTCGCACCACAAGTGGACTGCCCCGTCTACACCGGCGCGGCCGTGGTCGGCACCGCGGGGCGCCTGGGCATCGAACGTCTGACCGTGCGCACCTCGGACGGCAGCCGCCAACAGATCAACGCCGATTGCCTTGCGGTTTCCGGCGGCTGGAATCCGGCGCTGCAAATCACCGGCCACACGGGCGGAAAACCGGTGTGGGAGGAGCGCATCGCCGCCTTCGTTCCGACCCCCGGCAGCATCCCGAACCTTGCCGTCGCCGGTGCCGCCAACGGCGCGTTTTCCACCCACGCCGCCCTGTCCGAAGGCATGGCCGCCGCCAAAGCCGCGCTCAAATCGCTCGGCCTGAAACAGGTGCGCCCGAAACTGCCCGTGGCCGAGGATGCGCCCGTCAACATCACTCCTTTCTGGCACGTCGCCGACGCCAGAGGCCGCGCGTGGCTGGATTTCCAGAACGACGTCACTACCAAGGACATCCGGCAGGCCCACGCCGAGAATTTCCGTTCTGTCGAACACCTGAAACGCTACACCACCCTCGGCATGGCCACCGATCAGGGCAAATTGTCGAGCGTCGGCGCGTTGGCCATCATGGCGGAACTGACGGGGCAGAACATTGAAGCCACCGGCACCACCGTCGCGCGCCCGCCCTATACGCCGGTCACCTTCGGCGCGCTCGGGGCAGGGGGCGCGGGCAACGGTTTCGCGCCCGAACGGCGGATCCCGTCGCGGGATTTCACGCTG
>JALSHL010000090.1 GCA_026982255.1 Paracoccaceae bacterium
AAGGGACGGGTTTGCCGCTCGCCCCTATCTGCACCTCGCGCGTGCCGTCCGGCGAGCATATGGTGATGCTGCGCGATCCGGCCATTTGGGCCTGCATAAAGGAGGCCGAGGCTTCGCCCAGCGACAGGCCGAACGAGAGAAACAGCAGGAATATGAGGCGAAGCGATTTCATGCAGCAAGGCTACGCCTGCGGAGAAACGGTTACAAGGGGCGAAACGAAGCAGCCCCGCCGGATTGCTCTGGCGGGGCCGGTAAATTCTGTAATGTCAAAAGCTTACGCTGCGGCCTGCGCCTTGGCGATTTCCTTTTTGACTTTCAGGGCCGCTGGGGAAAGATCGGCGTCTTTCGCCTTGGCCATGAAAGCATCGAGGCCGCCACGGTGGTCAACGGTGCGCAGGGCAGCCGCCGAGATGCGGAACTTGAAGGAGCGGCCCAGCGTTTCGGACGCCAGAGTCACATCATTCAGGTTCGGCAGAAAGCGCCGCTTAGTTTTGTTGTTGGCGTGGCTGACATTGTTGCCAGTCATAACGCCTTTACCAGTCAGTTCACAACGACGAGACATGATGATGTCCTTAATTTAGCTCACAGGGATGCGACCCGAACGGGGCACCGGAATTCGAAGCGCTTCTTTAAGCCGGACCGGCGGAATGGTCAAGGGATTCGGTGCGCTTTATTCAGAAAGAGATCGAGAACCTGCGCGGCGGCGGTTTCCGGTGGAATTTCACCGCTTTGCACGGCGTTTTCCAGCGAGGCCCAGAGGGCTTGCGCCTGCGGATCGGCTTTCAGGCGCGCAAGCAGGCCGGATTCGACCTCGCTGCGGAACCAGATCAGGGCCTGCGCAGCGCGGCGCTCGTCAAACAGGCCATTGGCCTTGCGCCAGTCGGCCAGCGTGGTGATTTCCTGCCAGGCGCGCTCCAGCCCCTCGCCGGTTATGGCGGAAACGGTCATGGCCTTGGGGAAATCCCCGGGGTCCTGCGGGCGTTTGCGCAACAGGCGCAGCGCACCGGCGTAGTCAGCACAGGTGCGGGTGGCGGCAGGTTTCAGATCCCCGTCGGCCTTGTTTACAAGGATGATGTCGGCAATTTCCATGATGCCGCGTTTGACGCCTTGCAACTCGTCCCCACCTGCGGGCGCGAGCAGCAGGGCGAAAATATCGGTCATGTCGGCAACCATGGTTTCCGACTGGCCGACGCCGACGGTTTCGACGAGGACAACGTCGTAACCGGCGGCCTCGCACAGCTGGATCGTCTCGCGGGTGCGCCGCGCCACACCGCCCAGCGCCGAGCGGCTGGGGGACGGGCGGATGAAGGCCCCGGGCGCGCGGCTGAGGCGTTCCATGCGGGTTTTGTCCCCGAGGATCGAGCCACCGGAACGGGCCGAGGAAGGGTCGACCGCAAGAACGGCGACCTTGAGGCCCTGTTCGACGAGCATCATGCCGAAAGCCTCGGTAAAGGTGGATTTTCCGACACCGGGGGTGCCGGAAAGACCAATGCGCAAGGCCTTGCGACCGGATTTCAACAGGTTTCCCAGCAAGGCCTGCGCCTGCTCGCGGTGGTCCTCGCGGGTGGATTCGACAAGCGTGATGGCGCGCGACAGGGCGCGGCGGTCGCCGGACAGGATTTCGCGGGTCTGTTTTTCGATGTCCATCATTTCCGTCACGGCAGTATTCGGCCCATCGGCACGGGGGAGGCTTTGATATGCCGGAGTATTGCCATATGTTCGAACAGGATAAAAGGTATTTGGAGGCAATGATGTTTCGCAAAATTCTGTTTCGGACGGGGCTGGTGACCGCCCTGACGCTGGGGAGCACGCTGCCTCTTGCGGCCGAAAGCTTCAATTATCTGTTCAGTATCCGGCTGGGAATTGTCCAGATCGGCGAAATGCGGATCAAGGGAGACGACCGGGGCGGGCGGTACGAGACCTCCGGCAAGCTGTATACCACCGGTCTGGCCGGCGCGCTCTACAATGTCGCGTATACCTATTCGGCCGCGGGAAACTCCAGCAACCGCTGGCGATTGCTGCCGAAGCTGTTCACGGCGAAAATTTTCGAGGACGGCAAAACCCGAACGGAGGAAATCCGCTATAATGGCGACCGGATCATGTCGATCAACGGCAAGCCGCCGAAAGAGTCGCAGGATGTACGCGGCAGTGTCGATCCCATGACCCTGATCTATATTCTGGTCAGGCCGGTTCCGAAAGAAAGCGTCTGCGGAGGGGGCTTCGTCCTGTTCGACGGGAGCACCCGTTTCGACGTGTCTTTTGTCAATGCCCGCAAATACAACGACGGACGCGTAACCTGTGACGTGAAGTATGGCGGCAAGGGCGGCGGGCGCGGTGTGGCTGTGTCGGGTGTCACCTACGAACCGGGGGATGACGGGTGGATGTATATCCGGAATTTCGCGGCGGAAACCTCGATCGGGACGCTCAAGGCCACGTTACGCTAAATGGTTCTGCCGGTTGAGAGCGCCCTGCCCGCGGTTTTGCGGGCGCTGGAAGCCGACGGGCTGGCTGTGTTGCAGGCGCCTCCGGGAGCGGGAAAAACCACGCGGGTTCCGTTGTTTTTGCTGGAAAGCGGGTTGTATCCGGGGCGCATCCTGATGCTGGAACCGCGTCGGGTGGCGGCGCGGGCCGCGGCGGAACGGCTGGCGCAGCAGTTGGGGGAAAAGGTCGGCGGGACCGTAGGTTATCGTATACGGGGCGAGAAAAAGGTCGGGCCGGATACGCGGGTCGAGGTGGTGACCGAGGGTATTCTGACCCGTATTTTGCAAAATGATCCGGGATTGAGCGGGGTTTCCTGCGTTATTTTCGACGAATTCCATGAACGGTCGCTGCACGCCGATCTGGGGCTGGCGCTGGCGCTGGAGAGCCGCGCGGCCTTGCGCCCCGATCTGCATTTGCTGGTGATGTCGGCAACACTGGACGCGGCGCCGGTGGCGGAGTTGATGGGCAATGCGGCGGTGGTAACCTCGCAAGGGCGGGCCTTCGATGTGGAGACGCGCTGGCTGGAAAAACCGTGGAAACGGGCGGACCGGCGTGGTCCGCGGTTCGAGGAGGCGCTGGCCGATCTGGTGGTGCGGGCGGTCGCCGAGACCGATGGCGGGGTGCTGGTGTTTCTGCCCGGTGCGGGCGAAATCCGGCGGGTGGAGGCGGCGCTGGCGCGGCGGCTGGCGCCGGAGTGCCGGATCATGCCCCTGTTCGGCGCCCTGCCCTTTACCGAGCAACGCAAGCCGCTGGTGCCGCTGGAGACGGGGCGCAAGGTGGTGCTGGCAACCTCGATTTCCGAGACCTCGCTGACCATTCCCGATATCCGCGTCGTGGTTGATGGCGGGCTGGCACGGCGGGCACGTTTCGATGCGGGATCGGGCATGTCGCGGCTGGTGACGGAACGGGTGACCAGAGCCGAGGCGACGCAGCGGCAGGGACGTGCGGGGCGTGTGGCAGCAGGGATCTGCTACCGGCTGTGGACGAAGGGTGAAGAGGGCGGCATGGCCCCCTTCCCGCCCGCCGAGATCGAGTCGACGGACCTGAGCGGTCTGGTGCTGGAACTGGCGCAATGGGGGACGGATACGCCGGAAGGAATGGCCTTTCTGACGCCGCCGCCAGCCAAGGCTTTTGCCGAAGCGCAAGGGCTGTTGCGCGATCTCGGGGCGCTGGACCGGAACAACCGGATTACCGCGCATGGCAAGGTAATCGCGCGGCTGCCGTTGCATCCGCGGCTGGCGCATATGCTGGTGATCGGGGCGCAACACGGTGCGCGGGAAACGGCGGCGATGCTGGCCGCCTTGCAGGAGGCCCGCGACCCGCTGCGGGCGGGCGCGGCGCGGCCTGCGGATATGGCGCTGCGACTGGAGGCCCTGCACGATCCGGCGCGTTTCGAGGAGGAGCGGCCCTATGCGGTCGATCGGGCCGCGGTGAAGGCGATCCGGCAGGAGGCAAAGCGGCTGGCGCGGCTGGTGCAGGAGGGCACGGATGCGGGGCTTTCGGCAGGGGCGCTGTTGTCGCTGGCCTATCCGGACCGTATCGGCCTGCAACGCAAGGAGGGCAAGGGGCGTTACCTGCTGTCCGGCGGCAAGGGGGCGGTTGTGGCCGCGGAAGAT
>JALSHL010000091.1 GCA_026982255.1 Paracoccaceae bacterium
ATCGGCGTTTCGGTCATTTTGCCGATCTACCTTTTCTTCAGCCAGCAGGGATTGAAACGCCGGATTTCGGAGCTTGAATCCCGTCTGTCGGGCGAGGCACCCGTTGCGCCGCCCGTTCCGGTCCCGGATATCGGGGCCGAGGCGCCACAGGAGCCGCCCCGATCCGCGCCGGAACGGAAGCCGCCGCCGAAACGGTCGGAACCGGAGCGGTCCGGCCCGCCGAAAGCCTTTGTGTTTCGCGAAGGGTTTGGGAAGAAAATCACCGGCTGGTTGCAGAAAAACTGGTTTTACGCGGTGGCGGCGGTGTCCTTTGCTCTCGCCGGTGTTTTTCTGGTGCAATACGGAGTCGAGAACGGGCTGCTGACACCGGCGATGCGGGTTGTCGGGGCTATGTTGCTGGGCGCGGCACTGATTGGCGGGGGCGAATATATCCGCCGGAAATCTGCCGGAGACGAGGCGGGGAGTTTCAAATTCCTGCCCTCGGTCCTGTCCGGTGCGGGGCTGGTATCCGTGTTCGCGGGCGTGCTGGCCGCGCGGCTGATGTATGGTCTGGTCGGGCCGCAGGTGGCCTTTGCCGGGCTGGCGGCAACGGGGCTGCTGGCGATTGTGCTTGGCTGGTTCTACGGGCCGCTGCTGGCGATTGTCGGGGTGTTCGGTGCGCTGGCGACGCCGTTTCTGGTCGGCGGGGACAGCGACACGGCCTATGTGTTGCAGCTCTATTTCGCCGGAATCGCGGCGGTGGCGCTGGCGATCGACAGTGTGAAACGCTGGGCGTGGCTTTCTTCGCTGGGGCTGATCGGGGCCTATGTTGCGGCGGTGTTGCTGTTCGTGGCGACGCAGGATGCGCCGTTCCTTGTGCTTTTTGCCCTGCTGACCGCGGCGGCGGCGGTGATGCTGCCGGTGCGGCAGTTGCTGCCGCGCCATGGCGGTCCGATGTTGTCGCAGGTTTCGACCGTGCAGGTGGAGGGGCAGGCGGGCATGACCCTGCCGGAATTTCCGACGCGCGTGGCGGGCGGGGCGTTTGTTGCCTCGGCCCTGCTGGTCGGGTTGGCCTATGTGGGGGCGAACAGCGATTTCTGGCTGTCTTTGGGGGCGCTGGCGCTGATGGGGCTGGCGGCGGTTGTCTGGATGCGCAAGGCGCCGGCGCTGGGCGATCTGGTGTTTGTGGTGCTGCCGGGCGTTCTGGTGTTGCTGGCGCTCGAGGCAATGGTGGACGGGCCTGTTTTTTCCGGCTGGATGGCAGCGCGGATGCGCGACCAGCTGGATTTTCCGCCCGCAACGGTGTTGGTGCTGCTGGGCGGCGCGATCGTGGCGAGCCTGCTGCTGGTGTGGCGGAGCTGGCAGGGTGGCGCCTATCCGCGTTTTACCGTAGGGGTGGCCGCCGGTTTTGCGCCGCTGTTTGCCGCTGTGCTGGATCTGCTGTGGGATCCGGCGGCGGTGCTGGGCGCGCCGGTCTGGGCGCTATATCTGGCGGCGGTGGCCGGAGTGATGACGGTGCTGGCGGAACGCTTTGCCCGCAAGGACCGCGAGGACCGGACCCGTCCGGCACTGTTTGCGCTTTCGGCCATGACCATGTTGGCCTTTATGTCCATCGTGCTATTCGGCGATGTAACCCTGACCCTGTCACTGGCGGTGCTGGTGGCGTCCGCCGCGTGGCTGGGGCGGCGGTTCGACCTGCCGCTGATGGACCGCTATGTGCAGGCGGGTGTGTTGGCGGTGTCGTGGCGGCTGGTGGTCGATCCGGGGGCGTTCTGGGCCTTCGAGGGCGAATTGTGGCGCGTGGTTCTGGCCAATACCGGCGGCATTGCCCTGCTGGGCGCGGCCTATGTGCTGTGTCGTAAAGGGGCGCGCGTCGGAGTGGTCGTGATGCTGGAGTCGGCTGTCTGGTCGCTGTCGGCGGTGTTCCTGAGTGTGATGTATCTGCGTTGGTTCGATTATACCGGCTCTTCGGCGGCCTATCAGAGCGCCGCGGTGGTCGGAACGATCTGGCTGGTCTCGGCGGCGAACCAACTGTATCGCCTGAAGGCGGGGGCGGAGCTGCGCCGCACGCGGGTCGTGTTGGCGTCGCTTTACGGGCTGGCCGGCTTTGCCGCGCTGGGCATGGCGGTGACGGTGCTGAACCCGCTGTCGGGGTTTACCGGCGGGGTTGGCGGGCCGTATGTGTTCGATACGCTGTTTGCCTCCTATGCGGTTCCGGCGTTGCTGGTCGGGCTGGTGGCGCTGCGTTTTACCCATCTGCCGCGCCGGTTGCGGCAGGTTCTGGGCTTTGCCGCGGCGGGGTTGGGGGCGCTTTATATCGGGCTGGAGATCCGGCGCTGGTGGCAGGGGGACGACCTGTCGGTTTACGGGGTCAGGGACGGCGAGTTGTATAGCTACACCATCGCCATGATGATCGTGGCGGTGCTGTTGCTGGTGCTGGCGGTGCTGCGACGCTCGGCGTTGTTGCGCAAGCTGATGCTGGTGATGGTGGGGCTGACGGTGGCCAAGGTTTATCTGGTCGATATGTCGGGGCTTGACGGGTTGCTGCGGGTGGCTTCTTTCCTGGTTATCGGGCTGGTGGTCGGGGCGATGGCCTGGGTAAACCGGTTGTTGCAAAAGGGTGAGACCGGAAAAGTGAGTGAGGAATAAATTGACAGATCACAACAGCGTTACCTATACTCGAGGCGTTTTCAACCTGTTCAACCAGAGAGGCTCCATGACCAGACTTTTCCTGACACTTACGATAGCCCTCGGCATTGCCGTTCCGATCAACGCACAGGAGGTAGGCATTACACCTTCCATGCCTTCCGTTACTCTGGAGATAGATGGTAACACCTATACTATCGAGCGCATACAGGATCAGGATCATGAACTGACCGGTGGATTCGCGAAAACCTCGCGTGCCTGCCCGCCGTTCTGCATCCAGCCTGCCGAGGTCGCTCCGGGTGTAAACACCGTTGGCGAACTGGAAGTGTTGTCGTTCTTGCAGGACAAGGTTGCCAAGGGCGAGGGTATTCTGGTGGATGCACGGACACCGAAATGGTATGTGGAAGGCACCATCCCGGGGTCGGTCAATATCCCGTTTACCGATTTCGAGAGCGATCTGCCGATCGAACTGGAAGGCACGCTGGAGGATGTCGGTGTGACCATCAATGACGACGGTTCCTATGATTTCTCGACCGCCAAGGAATTGCTGCTGTTCTGCAACGGTCCGTGGTGTGGCCAGTCGCCGCGCGCGATCCGTAACCTGTTGGCGCTGGGCTATCCGGCAGAGAAGCTGCACTATTACCGCGGCGGGATGCAGCTCTGGCGGTTGCTGGGGCTGACGGTTATCGTTCCCTAACGCAAAATCGGCACGGCGTCCTTCGGGCGTCGTGCGTTTTCCACGCCCATGCGCAGGCCCGCACCGATGCGGTGGGCCAGCGCGGACCACGCCGCGGCCTGCTCCGGCGTCAGCTTTTCCTTCAGAACCTCGTCGAACAGCTCCAGCCACATGGCGAAATGTTCGGGCATGACGCCCTCGCGCATCTGGTGGGTGCGTTGCGGGTTGCCGTCGAAGGAGCGCTCGAACAGGATGGCGTTGCGCCAGAAGGCCGAGATTTTTTCCTCGTGTTCCTGCCAGACAGGGCCGAGGGGAGGGAGGCTCTCGAAAAACACGGGGCCGAGGACCTCGTGATTGCGGATGCGGTCGTAAAAGGTGATGACCACAGCGTCGATTTCGTGCGGAGTGATCGGGAAACGGGGGGGAATGTCGGTCATGGTCGGTCTTTCGGTTCTGTCTTATCGCAAGATGGGGCGGGCGCGGGCGGATTTCAATTGCGACAAAGGGTCTGGACCCTTGCGGGGCACGCGCGTATAACGCGCCCATGTGGACCGTATTTTACAGCATACGAATTAGCCGCCCGGCGCTCTGAACCGAGTCGCCGGGAAAAGGTGCATGGAGCCTCCGCACCGCCCCACCCCCTGATTTTCCTGATTTACGGAGCCGCAAAATGTGCGCCGAAACACCCGATTACAAATCCACCCTGAACCTGCCGGTTACCGACTTTCCGATGCGCGCCGGCCTGCCCAAACGCGAGCCGGAATGGCTGGAACGCTGGGCGAAGCTGGACGTCTATCACCGTCTGCGCGAACAGAAGGACCGCACGCCGTTCATCCTGCATGACGGCCCGCCCTATGCCAACGGGCACCTGCACATCGGCCATGCGCTCAACAAGATCCTGAAGGATATGGTGGTGCGCAGCCAGCAGATGAGCGGCAAGGACGCGCGCTATGTGCCCGGCTGGGACTGTCACGGCCTGCCGATCGAATGGAAGATCGAGGAGCAGTATCGCGCCAAGGGCAAGAACAAGGACGACGTGCCGATCAACGAATTGCGCGCCGAGTGCCGCAAATTCGCCGAGGGCTGGGTCGATATCCAGCGCGAGGAATTCAAACGTCTGGGCGTCACCGGCAACTGGGAAGACCCCTATCTGACGATGAATTTTTCATCCGAAGCGGTGATCGCCGAGGAGTTCATGAAATTCGTCATGAACGGCTCGCTTTACCGTGGCTCCAAGCCGGTGATGTGGTCGCCGGTGGAAAAAACCGCGCTGGCCGAGGCGGAGATCGAGTATCACGACCACACCAGCCATACGATCTGGGTGAAGTTTCCCTTTACCAATGCCGGGGGCGATCTGGCGGGGGCGAGTGCGGTCATCTGGACGACGACTCCGTGGACGATCCCGTCGAACAAGGCGGTCGCCTATAATCCGAAGATCGCCTATGGCCTGTATCGGGTCGATGCGACGGAGGAAGAGAGCTGGACCGCAGCGGGCGATCTGTTCGTGCTGGCCGATGCGCTGGCCGAAGATGCGCTGGGCAAGTCGCGGGTGACGGAATTCACGCGGTTGCGCGATGTGACAGCGGACGAACTGGCGCCGCTGGTGTGCAAGCACCCGTTTGCCGATATGGACGACTTCTGGTCCTACGAGGTGCCGATGATCGACGGCGATCACGTGACCGACGATGCCGGCACGGGGTTCGTGCATACAGCACCGAGCCACGGGGCGGATGACTATGAATGTTTCGTCAAGCGCGGCTGGACCGACCGGATGACACATAACGTGGACGAGGAATCGCGCTTTGCCGATTTCGTGCCGTTCTTTGCCGGCCTTCAGGTGTTCGACCGCAAGGGCAAGGAGGGCAAGGCCAATCAGGCGGTAATTGCCAAGCTGGTGGAATCCGGTGCGCTGATCGCGCGCGGGCGGGTGAAACATTCCTATCCGCATTCGTGGCGCTCCAAGGCGCCGGTGATTTTCCGCAATACGCCGCAGTGGTTTGTCGCCATCGACAAGGACCTGAACGACGGGATGGACATGCACGGCAAGACCATCCGCGAACGGGCCTTGGCCGAGATCGACCATGTGAAATGGACGCCGCAGACCGGCCGCAACCGCCTGTATTCGATGATCGAGAACCGGCCCGACTGGGTGCTGTCGCGCCAGCGGGCCTGGGGTGTGCCGCTGACCTGTTTCATCCGCGACGCGGGCGAGGGGCAGATCGAGATCCTGCGCGATCCGGCGGTCAATACCCGTATCGCCGACGCCTTCCGCAACGAGGGCGCCGATGCCTGGTTCGAGGAGGGCGCGCGTGAACGCTTCCTTGGCGAGCGGGCCGGCGAGGACTGGCAGATGGTCACCGATATTCTGGATGTGTGGTTCGATTCCGGCTCCACCCATGCCTTCGTGATCCGCGACCGCGAGGACGGCTCGCCCGACGGGGTGGCGGATCTGTATCTGGAGGGCACGGACCAGCACCGCGGCTGGTTCCATTCCAGCCTGTTGCAGTCGGTCGGCACCAAGGGGCGCGCGCCCTACAAGGGGGTGCTGACGCACGGGTTTACGCTCGATGCCAGGGGCATGAAAATGTCGAAATCCGTCGGCAATACCATTGCGCCGGAAAAGGTCGTGAAACAGTATGGCGCGGATATCCTGCGGCTCTGGGTGGCGCAGTCGGATTATACCGCCGACCTGCGCATCGGGGACGAGATCCTGAAAGGCGTGGCCGACAGCTATCGCCGCTTGCGCAACACCATGCGGTTTATGCTCGGCAACCTGAACGGTTTCGACGAGGCGGAGCGGATCGATCCGGCCGATATGCCGGAGCTGGAACGCTGGGTGCTGCACCGTCTGGCCGAGCTGGACGAGGTGGTGCGCACCGGTTACGACGCCTATGATTTTCAGGGGGTGTTCCAGAAACTGTTCCAGTTCTGCACTGTTGACCTCAGCAGCTTCTATTTCGATGTGCGCAAGGACGTGCTGTATTGCGATGGCGATGCCAGTCTGGAACGGCGCGCGGCGCAGTCGGCGCTGGACCTGATCTTCCATCGTCTGACCACATGGCTGGCGCCAATTCTTGTGTTCACGATGGAGGACGTCTGGCTGCATCGTTTCGGGGGCGAGGATTCCTCGGTGCATCTGGAGGATTTCCCGCCGACACCGGCGGAGTGGCGCGACGATGCGCTGGCGGAAAAATGGAGCAGGCTGCGCGAGGTGCGCAAGGTCGTGACCGGCGCGATCGAGGTGCAGCGGCAGGAAAAGGTCATCGGGGCCTCGCTGGAGGCGGCGCCGAGCCTGCATATTCTGGACGCCGGTTTGCGAGAGCTGGTGCGCAGCGTGGATTTTGCCGATGTGTGTATCGTCTCGGGGTTGAACCTGTCGGGCGATCCTTTGCCGGATACAGCCTTCCGCTTGCCGGAGGTCGAGGGCGTCGGTGTGGAGTTCGAGAAGGCCGAGGGCGAGAAATGCTTGCGCTGTTGGAAAATCCTGCCGGATGTGGGAACGCACAAACACGAAGGTATTTGCGGGCGTTGTGACGAGGCGCTGGGATAAAGCATGGCGCGCGGGAGGCCGCGCGCCGGCTACTCAGGGCACGAGTTTTCTCCAGAGCGGAACCACTCCTCTGGTAACCAGGGGAACCAAAACTGCGCCGAGAGCAAGGCCGAAGAGCCCGAACATACCGGCCTCTACCGTCCATTCCAGAAGGCCGCCAAGGCGCTCCGACAGATGGCCGACGGACAAGGCCAGCTTCTCGATCATTTCCCATGGCCAGGTCCAGCCGAGTTTGTCCAGGCCGTGAATGATGATAGAACCACCAACCCAGAGCATCGCCGCAGTGCCGACGATCGTCAGCCACTTCATGAAAGTCGGCATGGATCGCACGATACCGCGCCCGAGCGCGCGCGTGGCACGTAGACGTCCTTTCGTTGCCATGTGCAGGCCGACATCATCGGATTTGACAATGATGGCAACGCTTCCATAGACAAGCGCAGTAATGCCGACGCCAACACTGGCCAGAACGGCGGCCTCCATCCATATGTTGCTTTCCGGAATGGCGGCCAGTGAAATGGTCATAATCTCGGCGGACAGGATAAAGTCGGTTTTGATTGCACCCCTGACCTTGGTTTCTTCGAGGTGGGCGGGGTCGGACGCAGCACCGTCCTTGCTGGTGGTCGCTCCGGTGTCATGATGCAGGAACTTTTGCAAAACCTTTTCGGCACCTTCGAAGCTGAGGTAGGCACCGCCGAGCATCAGAAGCGGGGTGACCGCCCACGGCGCAAAAGACGACAATAGAAGCGCGAGTGGTAGCAGGATCAGGATCTTGTTGCGAATAGATCCTTTGGTGATACGCCAGACAATCGGTAATTCTCGTTTGGCATCGAAGCCTTCGAGATATTGAGGCGTGACGGCGGCATCGTCAATGAGAACGCCTGCCGTTTTGGCGCCGGCTTTGGCCGCTTGCCCGGCAACATCGTCAAGTGAAGCCGCGGCGACCTTGGCAATGGCCGCTACATCATCCAGAAGGGCAAACAGACCGCTCATTGTATCCTCTTTTCATTGACTTGCCATGGGCGTTGAGAGGCATCCTAGCCTATCCGCCAAACAGAAAAAAGGCAGCAATGCCCAGCACTGCCGCCTTTGAAAAACAAGGTTGTGGCGTCATCCCTCGCCAGACAGTAATTGCTGGAGCGTGGATGAGCGGATGGGCCGCTTGTAGTATTTGGAGCGGGATTTTACCAGATTCTCGAAAATATCCACAGCCCGTTCCGAGGCGAGAAATTCGTCTGCCGGAATAACGTTTTCCGAAGGCGTGCGGATAGACATCACCGTTTTATAACCGTTGACGATCTCGAGAGCCTGTATCACGCATTCGTAGTCGATATGTTCGGTTTCCCAGCGCTTGCAGGCGCGTTCGACGATGCTGAGCGGGCCGTCCAGGTCAGCAATTTTCTCGATGTCGGCAGACAGTTCTACCAGATTTGTATCTTCCGGCAGGTCATATCCTTTGCCCTGCAGAATGGTAATAAACTGATCGATTTCGTCCGAGAAATACTTGTTCAGATTGAGCACCCGCGCCAGCCGTTTGACGGCGAGCAATCCCATGACTTTCTGTGGCGAGGGGTCCTCCAGCAGACGGTTCATGGTCAGAGCCTTGTTCGGGCTGGCCATATACTTCTTGATCCATTGCAGGAAGCCGGCATCGGACAGACCGTAGTCTTGTTCGGGAATGGAGTTCACGAGGTCGAAACGCCCGTTGTTCAGGGTATTCCAGACCACGTTTTCCGCGGCAGCCGGTTCGCCGTTTTTCTGCAGGGCCAGAGCATTTCCGATGGGATCACGTCCGACGCGATAGCTGAAGATGGCGTTGCCAAGGTCGGCCAGCTCAGGGTCGGAAAGGCTCAGAAGCCAGTTGATTGATTCACCCGGCTCGCCGGCCCGCAGGAGCAAGTCGCGCTCGACATCATCCAGACCGGCAACAAATTCGGAATAGCCACCCGGAACCACGTCGCGGTCAATCTGGCCCAGGAGCAGTTGCGCGCCGGTTTCGCCACCACGGGCAAGATCGGACAGTGTTTCGAGGCTGGCAGCTTCGGGTCCATTGAGCCACATCTCTACCGCGTCGTCGAGCGCTGCGCTCTGGGCGAAAACATTGCTTGCGGAAAAAAGCAAGGCAGCACCCGTTACAATCGCATGGATTTTCATTCTATATTGCTCCGTTTCCGTCTACCATAGTTGCAGGTCAACATGAATTTCAACTTCCAACTTATTGCGATACCGTCACGTTGTCCCGCAGCCATACCTCGACACGGCGGTTGATGTGGCGACCGTTTTCCGATTCGTTACATGCCAGCGGAGAAATCTCGCCGAAACCGAGCGCACGGATCGGCAGCCCCTGAATAGCCCCCTCCGGCAGGGCGTCGAGCAACGCGGCCCGAACCTCTTCGGCGCGCTGTTTGCTGAGGCGCAAGTTTCCTGCGCCGGCACCGACTGCATCGGTAAAGCCGATCAGGAGAAGCTCTTTGTTGTCATAATCGCCCGTGGACAGAAGCTGTGCAAGACGCTGGATATCGTCCTGGGCGCGGGCGTCCAGCTTGGCCGATCCGAGTTTGAAGCGATATGTGATCGACAGCCGGTCCGAGGCCATCAGATTGGCGGTCATGTCGCGCAACTGGGCGAGGGTCATTTCGACATCCGTCGGGATAACCGCAGACAGGTAGCGCAACCCTTGCTCGTCATTGCTCTGGAACGACACGCCGAGATCAACGAACCCGTCGTTGGCAATAGTAATCTGGGCAGGTTCGGAGTTGAGGAATTCAAGGAAGCGCGTCAACTGTGCCGGCAGCTCCTGGTTGGTCCGGTAGGCATACAGGCGGCGGCTGAGGGGGTATTCTTCGGTTTTGATGGTGAAGGGTGTTGCCGGCACCTGAATACCGCATACGCCGCGGATGGCCAGAACCTTGGCATTTCCAACGTCGGAGAGGCTGGTAACGCCGATCCCCAACGGGTCGGAGGCAACAGCCTTGGCAACATCTGCATCCGTATCCAGAACAGTGGCCGTTCCGGCGACTTTTGCGCCGGCCGGTGTCATTACCAGCGTGTTGAATACCGCACCGGTTCCGCTGGTTTCGTCACGGACATACAGATTGATGGCTGCATCTGGGCCACCGATTTGTGCCCAGTTGGTAACCTTGCCCGAAAAGATTTTGGCGAGATCCTGCTCGGCAATAGCGCGAAGCGGGTTGTTACGGGAGGTAACGATAACAAGTCCGTCCAGGGCAAAAATGGTTTGCTGTTCCGGCGATGTGAGGTCGCCCAGACCCGCGAGGCGGAAAATGGCGTTTTCTTCTTCGGTGATCGGGCGTGTCAGAACCGCGAGACTTGCGTCACCCGAGAACAGATCGCGCAGGCCCTGAACAGCCCCTTCGGACTTCAGGGTTATGCTGGCGAGTTCCTGACCCAGTTCGTTGCGCAGTTGCACTTGCGAGGGGCCGGTCGCGTCGAGCGAAGTCATGGTGTCGCCACCGATATCGAGGCCGAATTCGAACAACAGGTCGGCGAACAGTTTCCCAACAGCGTTCGAGTCGCCGGAAATGGCAAAGCTTTCTGTTTCGGTTTCGGCTGCCGGACAGGCATCGCCCTCACAGGTAACCTGAAAGGCGTCGATGGTCAGATCGCCAACAATCGTCCTGATTGTGTATGTCTGTCCGTCATAGTCTATGAATTCCCCGCTGAGCGAGGTTGCGCCGTCAAGGCTCTTCAACGTCACCGTTTGCGCAGATGCAGAGACAGCAATCCCCGCAGCGAGACCCAACGGAATAATCTTTTTCATTTGGCGCAGCATGTGTCCCATCCTCGATCGAACCCTAGAATTTACAGAAAGCACAGGTGATATGTCCGGTGTTCACAATTGATGTGAAGGGGACGAACTCGGTAAACATACAACCAACCCAAAGCGACTACTTGGCACAGTTTCACGAAAACCCCGCCATAAAACGCGCAAGGCCACCCGCAATGGGCAACTTGTTATACACAGATTTCCTGCGTGTAAACAGGAAATGCCCGAGATTTCGCGGTGTTCGTCGCGCATTTCCCGAGTGCCGGTCAGTTTCTGTTGTGTTTCATATCGGGTGCAAAACCGTTGCGCGTCCGGTTTGCCAGCGCAACCAGTGAAAGCATCACGGGGACCTCCACCAGAACACCGACGATAGTTGCGAGGGCAGCGCCGGAGTTCAGGCCGAACAGACTGATGGCGACGGCGACCGCCAGTTCGAAAAAGTTCGATGTGCCAATCAGGGCGGCGGGAGCGGCGATGCGGAAAGGGACCTTCCAGAAATAGCCCCAGCCGTAAGCAACAAAGAATATTCCGTAGCTCTGGATCAGCAGCGGCACGGCAATCAGAACTATTACTGTGGGTTGAGACAAAATAGTCGGTGCCTGAAGGCCGAACAGCAATACAACCATTGCCAGCAGTCCCATGACGGAAAACGGGGTGATCCGGCTCGTGAATTTGGCAATGCGTGCTTCGTCGCCGCCTTCGGACAGGCGGTGGCGGGTGAAATATCCGGCGACCAGCGGGATAACGACGTAAAGCGCAACGGACAGGATCAGGGTATTCCACGGCACGACGATATCGGTGACGCCGAGCAGAAAGGCAGCGATCGGCGCGAAGGCGAAAATCATGATCAGGTCGTTGATGGAAACCTGTACCAGCGTGTAGTTGGCGTCGCCGTTGACCAGCTTGCTCCAGACGAAGACCATTGCCGTGCAGGGGGCGACACCGAGCAGGATCATGCCGGCAATGTATTCGCGAGCTGTGTCCGGCGCGACGAGGTCCGCAAAAATATACTCGAAAAACAGGATCCCGAGCGCGGCCATGGTGAACGGTTTGATCAGCCAGTTGACCACCAGCGTGATCGTCAATCCTTTCGGTTTGCGTCCGACATCGCGGATGCTGGCGAAATCCACATCGACCATCATCGGATAGATCATCACCCAGATCAGCACCGCGACAACGAAATTGACCTTGGCGAACTCCAGCGCGGCAACGGCCTGGAACAGGGCGGGAAACAGGCTGCCGAGGCTGACGCCCGCAACGATTGCAAGGCCGACCCAGAGGGTCAGATAGCGGGCGAACAGGCCGATCGGGGCGGGATTGTTCATGGACGTTCCTTTGCCGGTTTGCAGGTCGAGGCGGGGGCGCTCTCGTAAATGCAGCAGTTGTCTTGCAGAAAGCCGATCAGGCTTTCGATGGCTTGGGTGTCGGCGGCGTAGATCATCGAGCGACCTTCGCGGCGGCAGGCAACCAGACCGGCGGATTTCAGATTGTTCAGGTGGAAGGACAAGGTGTTGTGCGGGATGCCGAGTCGCTTGCTGATCTCGCCCGCAGGCAGGCCGTCACGCCCGTATTCGCTCAGGATTTTGAACACCCGAAGGCGGGTTTCCTGCGCGAGAGATAGGAAGGACTGGCTGATTTGATTTATTTCCATATGTCCAGACTAATAGACATATATACAGATGCAAGTAAAATTTACCTGTAACATTATTCCAATATTTAAAAGGACTGTGTATTTTTATTGCGCAAGGATTGACGGGGTTGGTTCGGCAATTTATGTTCTCGCAAACGCACAAAATTGATTCCGCGCTGCAACATTTGCGCGACCCAGAACAAGGATACCGCCCGTGCCCCAGTCCAGCGAAACCCTGATCCCGAACCTGTTGCCGCTTGCGCTCGAAACCCTGCGGCCGCTCGATACGTTGCTGGAGGAAGCCCGTGTTGTTCTGTCTGCGGAGCTGGATGCCGGAGGGCGGATATCCGGCAAGGCGCTGGAGCAACACCAGTATGCGGCGCACGGGCTGAGTTGGCTGGCCACCTATGTGGATGCGTTGCGGGAAATGGCGCGCTGGGCGCAGAGGTTGGACAACAAGGGACGTTTTGGCGAGATGGAGGCCCTGATCCTGCAAATCGCTTTCGGGGAATACCTGTCGCAACTGTCCGGAGGCATCCCGATGTCACAGGCCGAGATGGTGCGGCTGGGTGACATCGGATTGGGCGACACCGGCGCGCTGGAAACACTGCCGGTTCGGACCCTGATGCGGGGGAACACGGATGCGGCGCGCAAACGTCTCGTGGCATTGATGATCGAACGGGACGGGGTAGCAACCTTTGGCGACACCGGACTCGATGAAGAATACGAGATGATCCGCGACCAGTTCCGCCGGTTTGCCGAGGACAAGGTCGTGCCTTACGCCCACGAGTGGCACCTGAAGGACGCGTTGATCCCGATGGAAATCCTGACCGAGATGGGTGAACTGGGCGTATTCGGCCTGACCATCCCCGAGGAATACGGCGGCTTCGGCATGAGCAAAACCGCCATGTGTGTGGTGTCCGAAGAACTTTCGCGCGGTTACATTGGCGTCGGCTCGCTCGGCACCCGTTCGGAAATCGCGGCGGAGCTTATTCTGGGCGGCGGCACCGAGGCGCAGAAACAGCAATGGCTCCCGAAAATTGCCAGTGCCGAGGTGCTGCCGACGGCGGTGTTTACAGAGCCCAACACCGGCTCCGATCTTGGCAGTCTGCGCACGCGTGCGGTGCGTGAAGGGGACGATTATGTCGTGACCGGCAACAAGACATGGATCACCCACGCGGCGCGCACGGATGTGATGACCATGCTGGTGCGCACGGATCCGACGACCGACAACTATGCCGGCCTGTCCATGCTGCTGGCCGAAAAACCACGCGGCACCGAGGACAAACCGTTCCCTGCCGAAGGTATGACCGGCGGCGAGATCGAGGTGTTGGGCTATCGCGGGATGAAGGAATACGAACTGGGTTTCGACGGTTTCAGGGTGAAGGCGGAAAGCCTGCTTGGCGGGGTCGAGGGGCAGGGCTTCAAGCAGTTGATGAAAACGTTTGAATCCGCCCGCATCCAGACGGCGGCGCGTGCGATCGGTGTTGCGCAGAATGCCATGGAGCTGGGTATGAAATACGCCATCGACCGCAAACAGTTCGGCAAGTCCCTGATCGAATTTCCCCGTATCTACAGCAAGCTGGCGATGATGGTGGTGGAGATTATGATCGTGCGCCAGCTTACCTATTTTTCGGCCCGCGAGAAAGACAATGACAGGCGGTGCGATTTGGAGGCAGGCATGGCGAAGCTGCTGGGCGCGCGCGTGGCGTGGATGTGCGCCGACAATGCGTTGCAGATACACGGTGGCAACGGTTTCGCACTGGAATATCCGGTCAGTCGTGTCCTCTGTGATGCACGCATTCTGAACATTTTCGAGGGCGCTGCCGAAATCCAGGCGCAGGTGATTGCACGGCGGGTGTTGGAGAAAACCTGAAACGGTTGGTGAATACCCGGATAAAAGTTTGCCTTTAACCGGTAGCTTTTTCCTTCTCGACGTAGAAATGGAGACTCTGGACATCCTTGATAGCGACATTGTTGCGCGAGGCAACCACGCCGGACTGGCGCAAACGGCCGAAAGCGCGCGACAGGCTCTCGGGCTTCATTCCTAGGCGGGCCGCGATCAGGGTTTTGTCGTAGGGTAGGGCGAAGGTGCAACTGCCCTCGTCCACCGGGGCCAGAGCGATCAGGAAGGCAGCCAGCCGTTTGACGCTGCTCAGGGATTTCATGTCCTCGATCTGCAATACCAGTTCGTGCAGGTGCTGGAATGTGCAACTGAGCATGGCAATGGCCAGATCGGGCCGGGTTCGCAACTGGTTCAGGATGGTCGAGGTCCTGACCGCCAGCAGGCGGCTGTCGGTAACGGCCTCGGCTGATACGGGATAGAGACCGTTTTGCAACGCTGCAGCCTCGCCAAAACTCTCGCCGGTTGAATAGACTGTGACAACGACCTCCTCGCCGGACGGGGTAATCCGCGAGAGTTTGATCCAGCCTTGCAGCACAACATACATGTAGTTGGCGGTTTCCCCCTGGATAAACAGGGTTTGGCGGCGGTCAACGCGTATGACGGAACTGTCAACCAGCAATACCCGGAGAATATCATCCGGCACGTTCTTGAATAGAACGGAACTCCGGATGGCTGTCATATCGTTTGAATCGAACATGCGTTGGCGCTCCTGATGATGTGCGACGGGGAGGCGCAGTGTTGAGTCGCCGAGCCAAGGCAAGGATACACGCATGGCTTTGTTGCCGTCCACAGCAATAGTATCAATTCTATTTGACCGGGGCTATGCGGAATATTTTTCCGGCTGATCAAATCAAATAAAATGTATTCAACTTGACAATAGTCAACATGCACGGCGCGGCGCATGGCTAGACCGGATGCGAAGCAACCTCGTGAAAGCCATGACGCATCCAATTTCCCTGACAATGACCGGATCCGGCGCAGTTTCTGCGTTTGCGAATCCGGAGTATGTCCGCCCGGGCAGGAACGTGGCGACTACCCTTCAGTTCCTTGCCTTCCTTTCATTTCTGTTTCTGTTCATTGCCGCGCCCGTTCGCGCAGGGGTTGTACCTGTGTTGGAGCGATTCCTGCCCGAATATCCCGCTGCGGAGTTTGTCGATGGCGCGACCGCCTATGGCGCGATCCGTGACGATATTCCCGTGGCTCCGGTTCTGAAGGGCGATACTGTCCTCGGCTATGTCTATATCAGTTCCGATTTCGTCAGCACGACGGGCTATTCGGGCAAACCGATCCACATGATGATCGCCATTGACCCGGGCGGCAAGCTGATCCGTGCGGAACTGGTCGAGCATCACGAGCCGATCGTGCTGATCGGTATTCCCGAACGCAAAATCCGCGCCATGACCGAGACCTACAAAGGACTCGATATCGTGGCAGAAGCGGCGGCCGAGGGTGTCGGCCATGACGTTGAGATCATTTCCGGCGCAACGGTCACCATCATGATCATAGACGATTCCGTTGTGCGTTCGAGCATCAAGGTCGCGCGCTTTCTCGGGCTGGGCGGTCTGGATAACAGCGCTGCCGAGACCGGACCGACCCATGTGCTGAACATGGAGGAACGCGAGGTTTACGACTGGAACACGCTGGTTGGAGACGGAAGTGTGCGGCGTCTGACGCTGGACGTAGGCCAAATCAACCAGGCGTTTGCCGATACCGGCGACGAGCGGGTTTTGAAGCATGCGGAAACCGCGCCGGACGACCAGACCTATATCGACCTCAATCTGGCGCTTGTATCCGCGCCGGGTATCGGGCTGAGCCTGCTGGGAGAGAACGAATACAACAACCTGACCGAATGGCTGGAAGATGGCGATCAGGCGATCCTTCTAGCCGGACGCGGGATATATTCCTTCAAGGGATCGGGCTATGTCCGCGGCGGTATCTTTGACCGTATCCAGCTGGTGCAGGGCGATATTTCGGTGCGTTTCCGCGACCGCCAGCACCGTCGCCTGCGCGTGGTGGTGGCCGAGGGCGCGCCCTCGTTTACCGAAATGGATATTTTCAAAATCCCCGCCGATTCCGGTTTCGACCCCACCAAACCGTTCCGTATCCAGTTGCTGGTGCAGCGCCCCGTCGGGCCGGTGGAAAAAACCTTTCTGACCTTCGATCTGGGCTACAACCTGCCGCCGCGCTATCTGACCGCTCTGGCACCGGCTGCGCCGCAAACGACGGTCGAGGATCAACAAGCCAACACCGACGCGCGCGCAGAGCTGTGGAAACGCATCTGGCAGAGCAAGAAACTGGAGATCGGCCTGCTGATCGGTATGCTGACCGTTCTGACCGGTGTGTTCTTCTTTCAGGTGCAGGCCACGCGCCATGCCCGCGCGTTCTACTGGTTCCGCATGTCGTTCCTGACGCTGACGCTGTTCTTCCTCGGGTTCTCGCAGAACGCGCAGCTTTCGGTGGTCAACCTCATGGCGCTGGGGGCGTCGTTGCGCGAAGGGTTCAGCTGGGATGCTTTCCTGATGGATCCGCTGGTGTTTATCCTCTGGGTGTCCGTTGCTGTAACCCTGCTGTTCTGGGGTCGCGGCGGGTTCTGCGGCTGGCTCTGCCCGTTCGGTGCCATGCAGGAGTTGAGCAACCAGATCGCCCGGTTCTTCAAGGTGCCGCAATGGACGTTGCCCTGGGGTCTGCACGAGCGCCTCTGGCCGCTGAAATACATGATTTTCCTCGGGCTGTTCGGTCTTTCGCTGGTGTCGATGGGGCTGGCGGAACACTACGCCGAGATCGAACCGTTCAAGACTTCGATCATCCTGAAATTCGCCCGCGAGTGGCCGTTTGTCCTGTTTGCCACAGCCATTCTGGGGATCGGGCTGTTTGTCGAGCGTTTCTATTGTCGCTATCTCTGCCCGCTCGGAGCGGCGTTGGCGATACCGGGGCGGATCCGCATGTTTGACTGGCTCAAACGCTACAAGGAATGCGGCTCCCCCTGCCAGACCTGTGCGAATGAATGTTTCGTGCAGGCGATCCACCCGACGGGCGAGATCAATCCGAATGAATGTCTGTCCTGCCTGCACTGTCAGGTTCTGTATCAGGATCATTCAAAGTGTCCGGTTGTCATCAAGACCGACAAGCGGCGCGCCAAGATGGCCCAAAGCACTGCCAGGGTTGGCGATGCGCTGGACCGGTTAACCAACCATCCAAATTTCAAACCAGACAAGGAGAAGAATGATGGCTAAAGAGAAACCGACTAAATGCGTGATCAAGGAGGGGCTGACCAGACGCGATGTGCTGACCGGACCCGCCGCAGGTGTGGCCGTCGCAGGGCTGGCCGCCGCCGCAACCACGGTAACCGCAACGCCGGCTCTGGCTGCGGGCGCGGAAGTCAACGTTGCTCCGGGTGAACTGGATGAATACTATGGTTTCTGGTCCTCGGGTCAGGCCGGCGAGGTCCGTATCCTCGGCGTGCCGTCCATGCGCGAGTTGATGCGTATTCCGGTGTTCAATCGCGATTCCGCTACCGGCTGGGGGGAAACCAACGAATCTCTGAAGGTTCTGACGGAAAACCTGATGCCGGAAACCAAGGAGTTTCTGGCCAAGCGCGGCAAGCGCGATTACGAAAACGGCGACTTGCACCACCCGCATATGTCGTTCACCGACGGCACCTATGACGGCCGCTATCTGTTCATGAACGACAAGGCCAACACCCGTGTTGCCCGTATCCGCTGCGACGTGATGAAGCCGGACAAGATCATCGAAATCCCGAACGCTTCGGATATCCACGGCCTGCGTCCGCAGAAATATCCGCGCACCGGATATGTATTTGCGAACGGCGAGCACCGTGTGCCGCTGGTCAATGATGGCACGAATATGGATGACGTGGAAAACTATGTTTCCATCTTTACCGCAATCGACGGCGACACCATGGAAATCGCATGGCAGGTAATGGTCACCGGCAATCTCGACAATACCGACGCCGATTATCAGGGCCGCTATGCCATGTCGTCTTCGTATAACTCCGAAGGGGCCACAAACCTTGCCGGTATGATGGAAGCGGAAATGGACCACGTTGTCGTCTTCGACATCGCCCGGATCGAGGCTGCGGTTGCCGCCGGAAAATACGAGGTCCACAACGGTGTGAAGGTTCTGGACGGGCGCAAGGGTTCCGACCTGACGGTCTATATCCCGATCCCGAACTCGCCGCACGGCGTCAACACCTCGCCCGAAGGCAAATATGTCATGGTCAACGGCAAGCTGTCGCCGACCGTTTCGGTTATCGAGTGGGACAAGATCGAAGCCGTGTTCCAGGGGGCCGATCCGCGTTCCGCTGTCGTGGCCGAGCCTGAACTGGGCCTCGGGCCGCTCCACACGGCCTTCAACGGCAAGGGCGAGGCCTATACCACCCTGTTCCTCGACAGCCAGATGGTGCATTGGGATATCGAGAAAGCCATTCGCCAGTATAACGGCGAGGATGTGGACCCGATCATCCAGAAAACCGATGTGATGTATCAGCCGGGCCACAACCATACCACGATGGGTGAGACCAAAGAGGCCGACGGAAAATGGCTGGTGTCGCTGAACAAGTTTTCCAAGGACCGCTTCCTGAATGTGGGGCCGCTGAAGCCGGAAAACGACCAGTTGATCAACATCCAGAACGGAGCGCTGGAAGTTGTCCACGACGGGCCGACCTTTGCCGAACCGCACGATTGTATCCTCGTGCGTCGCGATATCGTTAATCCGCTGAATGTGTGGCCGGCCAACGATCCGTTCTGGGCCGATGCCACCGCACAGGCCGAGGCCGACGGTGTTGTTCTGGGCGATGACTCCAAGGTCATCCGCGAAGGTAACAAGGTCCGCGTTTACATGTGGTCCTCGGCACCGACCTTCTCCATGGAGGAGTTCACAGTCAAACAGGGCGACGAGGTTACTATCTACATCTCCAATATCGACGATGTGGATGACCTGACCCACGGCTTCACGCTGGGCAACCACGGTATTGCGATGGAAGTGGCGCCGCAGGCGACGGCCTCCATCACCTTCACCGCAGACCGTCCGGGCGTGCACTGGTTCTATTGCCAGTGGTTCTGTCACGCGCTCCACATGGAGATGCGTGGCCGGATGCTGGTCGAGCCGGCATAGGAACCTGACAATGCTGCGTTCGCTTGCCCTGGTGCTGCTTCTGCTTCTGTTTCCGGCCTTCGCTGGAGCTGCAGAGGTGCGCGTATCGGGGCAGGCGGATGCGCTGGTTCTTGCCATAGAAAATGCACAGGTGGGGGATGTCCTCCGCCTGAGCGACAATGCGCTTTACGAGGGCGCGATAGAGATTTCGGTGCCGCTGACCCTGATCGGCAACGGCGCCACCATCGACGGACAGGAAACCGGTTCGGTCATTACTGTGACGGCTGCGGATGTCACCATTCGCGACCTGACTGTTATCGGTTCCGGCTCCGGCGGGGATGGTCTGGATGCGGGCATCACGCTGGGAAAAACCGCAGATCGCGCGGTGGTCGAGGGCAACCGGGTGCTGGGCAATCTGGTCGGGGTCGACGTGCACGGTGCGCGCGACGCGCTGGTGGCGCGCAATGTGATCGAGGGGCGGCAGGAAGGTCGCATGAACGACCGCGGCAACGGCATCTATGTCTGGAATGCGCCGGGCGCACGGGTAATCGGCAACGATGTGCGCTGGGGCCGTGACGGCGTGTTTGTGAACACGTCGCGCAATAACGAATTCATCGGCAACCGGTTCCGCGACCTGCGTTTTGCAGTGCACTATATGTATGCGAACAATTCGGTGGTTTCGGGCAACATCTCGCTTGGCAACCACCTTGGCTATGCCATCATGTATTCCGACAATGTGTTGATCGAGGGCAACCTCTCGCGCGGGGACCGTGACCACGGCATCATGGTGAACTACACCAACAAGGGGCGGGTGGTGGATAACACCATCCAGAACGTCGGCAACAAATGCGTGTTCATCTATAATGCGCACCGCAACAGTTTCGAGGGCAACCTTTTCGAGGGTTGCAACATCGGTATCCACTTCACCGCCGGTTCCGAGCGTAACGAGATCACTGGCAATGCGTTTATCGGTAACCGCACGCAGGTGAAATACGTCGGTTCGAAATGGGTGGAGTGGAGCAAGGACGGTGTCGGAAACTACTGGTCCGACCACACCGCCTTTGACCTGAACGCCGACGGCATCGCCGATAGCGCCTATCGTCCGAACGATATCATGGATCAGGTGCTATGGACGCAACCGGCGGCGAAGTCTCTGCTTGGCTCGCCCGCCGTGCAACTGATCCGCTGGTCACAATCCGCTTTTCCGGCGCTGTTGCCGGGGGGCGTGATCGACCGTGCCCCGCTGATGAAACCCGACTTGCCTGCCATACCGGAATGGGAGCCGATCCAATGAGCGTCTTGCAAATAGAAAACGTATCGAAATCCTACGGGCCGGTGCAGAGCGTGCGCGGCGTCTCGTTGAGCCTCGATGAAGGCGACCGCGTGGCCCTGCTTGGCCACAACGGCGCCGGAAAGACCACGCTGATGCGGATGATACTGGGCCTGACGCCGGTGACCTCGGGGCGCATCACTGTTTTCGGCAGCGCCCCGGGCAGCCGCTCGGCGCGGCGTGCCATCGGATTTCTGCCGGAAAGCGTGGCCTTTCACGGCGCGTTGACAGGGCGCGAGCAGTTACACCATTTCGCCCGTCTCAAGTCGGTGAAAACCGCGGTAGCCGACGACCTGCTGGAACGGGTCGGGCTGACCCACGCCATGAACCGGAAAATCCGCACCTACTCCAAAGGCATGCGCCAGCGGGTCGGCCTTGCGCAGGCGCTGCTCGGAACCCCGAAACTGGCGCTTCTGGACGAACCGACGAGCGGACTCGACCCGATTTCGCGGCATGAATTTTACGATATCGTCGATGATCTGGCCAAGGCGGGCACGGCGGTTCTGCTGTCCTCGCATGCGCTCACCGAGCTGGAAACCCGCACCGACCGGATCGCTATCATGAGCAGAGGGGAACTGCTGGCCAACGACTCGCTGGCCAACCTGCGCCAACGTGCCCGCCTGCCGATCCGTGTTGATGTGACGGCGACCCCCGATAGCGCCGACCGGATCGCGGACCAGCTGGGCGGTAAACGCACCAACGGCTGTTCTGTTTCGCTGGATTGCCAGCAGGAAGACAAGCTCGCGCTGCTGGAACAGATCACCGGACTGGGCGAACTGGTCAAGGATATCGATGTGACGCCGGCCAGCCTCGAACAGTTGTATCGCCATTACAGCGTGCGCACACCGGAGGACGAATAATGTCTGTTTTCGCCATTGCCCGACTGGAACTTCTGATCGCGCGGCGTAACATGTGGGTTGCAACCTCGCTGATACTGATGGGATTGTTTTCGGCGGTCCTGACCCTTGCGGGCGGTGCCCCGACCGGAACGCTGGGCGTTGACCCGCTGCTGGTCGCCACCACATCGATCACCACGCTCTCGGTCTATCTGATCCCGCTGATCGGCCTGTTGCTGTCCTTCGATGCCATCGCCGGAGAGGCCGAGCGCGGCACACTTGCCCTGAGTCTGACCTATCCGTTATCGCGCGGGGAAATCCTGATAGGGAAATTCCTCGCCCATCTGGCTGTGCTGGCCTTTGCGGTGGCGGTCGGCCTTGGTCTGACGGCGGCGCTTACCATCTGGAAATACGGCGCGGGCGATATGTCGTTTGCGCCGCTGATCCGGCTGTTCTTTACCTCGCTGGCGTTGGGCGCCGCGTTTCTGGGGATCGGCTATACCGTGTCCGCGCTCAGCCGGCAGGCCAGCGTTGCGTCGGGTATCGTCATCATCATCTGGCTGGTTTGCGTGGTGCTTTACGACCTCGGGCTGCTCGGCGCGCTGGTTGCGGACGGTGGCGGTTTTTTTACCAAAACCGTGTTCCCGTGGTTGCTCGTCGCCAATCCGGCCGATGCCTTCCGCCTGATCAACATGCCGGCGGAGACAGTCACGACCCTTGCCTCCGGTATCGGCGCGGCTGGCGGTGCGTCGGGGCTGGCGGGGCAACTGGCATCGCTGCTGCTTTGGCCGGTCTTGGCCCTGTTCTTTGCATGGATCGCATTGCGGAGGGTCGAGCCATGAGGTTTCTGCTGGCCGTCCTGCTCGCCCTGTCGTTGTCCGCCTGCAAGGAGGATACCGGCTCCGCTTCAATCCCCGCGCCTGCCTCGCTGAATGCCGAGGCCGCCGGATATTATTGCCAGATGATTATTCTGGAACATGACGGCCCCAAGGGGCAGATTTTTCTGGCCGGATTGCCTGCGCCGCTCTGGTTCAGCCAGGTTCGCGACGCGCTTGCCTATGTTCTGTCGCCGGAGCAGGAAGGCGAAATCCTTGTGCTTTACGTCAACGATATGGGCAAGGCCGCAAGCTGGGGCGAACCGGGCGAGGACAACTGGATCGTGGCGCAGGATGCCTATTACGTCGGCGGCTCGGACGCGAAGGGCGGCATGGGCGCACCGGAAATCGTGCCCTTCGGCACGGCCGCACAGGCCGCAGAGTTTGCAGCCGCCCGGGGTGGCGAGGTGCTGCGTATGGATGACATTACCGCCGGGATCGTATTGGCCCCTGTCGATTTCGATCCGGCATCACCGGAGACAAACGAATGACAACCCGCAGAAGAATGCTGACCATCCTCGCCGGAGGCGCCCTGTTACCCGTGATCGGGCAGGCTGCTGCCACGCCTGCACCCGCACAGTGGCGGGGCATTGCCCTCGGGGCCGATGCGCAGATCATCCTCGACCATCCGGACGCCGAGGCCCTGATCCGGCAGGCTGTGGCCGAGATCGAGCGGCTGGAGGAAATTTTCAGCCTGTATCGCGACAGCCAGCTGACACGGCTGAACCGGCAGGGGCATCTCGACAATCCGGCCTTCGAAATGGTCGAGCTGCTGTCGATTTGTGATCACCTGAACGCCCGCACCGGTGGCGCTTTCGACCCTGCTATCCAGCCGCTCTGGGCGCTTTATGCCGAGAGTTTTGCCGCGGGAACCACCCCTGATGACCGGCAACTGGATGCCGCAGGGGCCAGAAGCGGCTGGGGCAACTTGAGCTTTGAGGCCACGGGCGTCGCTTTTGCACGACAGGGCGGGGCGCTCACCCTGAACGGCATTGCGCAGGGGTATATTGCGGATAAAATCGCCGCCATGTTCCGCGCCAACGGCGTTGAAAACGTGCTGGTCAACACTGGCGAGATCATGGCCGTTGGTGCCGCGCCGGACGGGCAGGCCTGGCCGGTTACCTTGCGCGACCGCGCGGGAAAACTGCCGCTTCGCAATCAGGCGGTCGCCACCTCGGCCCCGCTGGGCACCACGTTCGACCAGAACGGCAAGGTCGGCCATATCATCGACCCGCGCAGCGGCAAACCGGCGGGGCGCTGGCCGCAAATCAGCGTCGTTGCCCGCAGCGCTGCGCTGGCCGACGGGTTCTCGACCGCCTTCTGCCTGATGGACAGGGATGAAATTGCCACCGCCCGCACAGATGCGGTTATCGACGTGATCCTATAGGTCAGGCGTCGTCCCACTGCCAGAGTGCGGGCACGAAACGATAACTGTCGCCGGCGGGCATGACATAGCCGACACCGGGGAAGGGGAAGTGGAAACCCAGAACCGCCATCCGGTCCGCAGCGGCCTGGTCCAGCAGGCGCCGTCTGGTCGCGACCGTCTGGTCACCATCCATGTCGAATGCGGCAAACCAGTCGGGGCGTTCGAAGCTGACATAGGGATGGGTAACGGCATCTCCGAAAATCATCAGGCTTTCGCCTCTGCTTTCGACCAGTAGCGACATATGCCCGGGGGTATGTCCCGGCGTTGCGATCATCCGGATGCCCGGGGCAACCTCGTGTCCGTCCTGAACCCGTTCCATTTGCGGGTCGGCGGCTGTCAGAGAGTTGACCGCACCCAGAACAAGCTGTTGCATGCCTGCATCGACCTCGTTCACCCGTCCGGGTTTCATCCACCAGTCA